>CALWTH010000036.1 GCA_944384405.1 uncultured Clostridia bacterium | reverse complement strand
CATAATAAGGTATATTTGTTATTGGATTTTCTCTATTTTCATCAATAAAATCTGAACTCTCTATTTTTGTTAAAAGGTCATTACCAATATATAGCTTTGCTATGCTACTTACATACAATGGATTTTGCTGATAATTATATTGGTTTGTATCAAATGTTGAGCACAAGTTTAGCCAAGCATATACACTATCTATATGCACTTCTTCTATATTTGTACAATATTCAAACGCGTATCGTCCTATCGTTGTAACGGTTGATGGTATGTTTATCGTTTTTAAACTTTTGCAGTTTCCAAATGCATGATAATCTATCTTTGTTAGTTTACTTTGAGTTGTATCAATCGTCACACTCTCTAAATTACTGCAACCAGAAAATGCATATTGCCCTATTGTTGTCACTTTCGATGGTATGTTTATCGTTTTTAAACTGGTGCAGTTATAAAAAGTATATTGATTTATAGTACTAATTCCCTCTGGCAGTGTCACACTTTCTAAACTGCTGCAACCATAAAATGCATTTGAGCCTATGGAAAGATTATCCTCAATATCTATTGTCTTTAAAGAAGTGCAATTTCTAAATGCACCATACAAACTATTTCCCTCAACTATCTCACTTATTGAAGACGGAATATACACTGAGGTGATGCTTGAATTCGTAAATGCCCTATTGCCTATCTTAGTCACTGGCAAGCTTTCATATGTTGATGGTATCACAACATCTTCATCAGTGCCCGTGTAAGAAGATATGGTGTAGCTATCTCCACTTTTTGAAAATGTGAAATAATCGTTTGATGTAGTTGGCAATTCTCCTACATTAACAGAAAGCGTCATATCTGAGAAAGATGAGTTTTTAACCAAAGAACGATGTTCAAATGAAAGTGCTGTGACAAAGTAAAATGTTGACTTGCCTTTAATGTTTGCTTTGGTTCGCAATGGTGTGACATTTGTATTTGTTGTTTCATAGACACTATCAAGGTCAAGAGTCGCACTAACTAATTCACTTGATTTGTTGGTCAACTCCATAACAAGATAATATGTCCAAGCAGATGGGACTTCTGACTCGGCATTAAAATCCCCATAATTTACTTTAAACGCATCTGCATAAGACAGTGTATCCATATCACTCAGTCCGCTGGAGTTTATTGTGGACTGTGAATTTGTGTAAGAAAGTTTGTTTACATTTTCTGGAATAGTTGTGCCATTGTTTAGTGAGTCAGAGAGTGCATAAAGAGATGCCGTATTTGGCTCAGTTTGATTAGACGCATAGAGCGATGTGTTGACATCAACAAAAAGCGTATTTATCTCGTATTTGATTGTGCCAGACAATGAGTATGTAACTGAAGTTGCACTATACACTCCAAAGACTAGCATACCACAGCAAAAAACAAAGCATAGCACACTTAATATTAGCTTCGTACTTTTTTTCATATACCTCTTGTCCTCCCCAAACAATAAATAATTTTTTTTAAAACAACCCAAATTATAAATTAAAATTGGGAGAACCAAGGAGATATTTGTCACCTGCTTATGTATCATCCCCTTGGTTAAGAATAGTTTACCCCCCCCCCCCCATTATGTCAAATGATTTTTAACAACTTTTTAAAAAAATTATTAAAAATCGTCATTTTGGCACAAAGTGGGCTGGGGTGTGACATTGTTTTTAATGCCCAAAAATAGTATATACGAAATATGCTTGTAAATCAAATAATTTTTAAAAATATGTATGAGATTGAATTTTGACAAATGATTGTGATAAATTTTGTTAAGAAGTTTGATTTTTATATTCTATTTACATCAACGCTTTTATTAAAAAAACAATGCACATAACTACATTGTTTTTTATTAGTTTGATTTAGTTAAAATAAATTGCATTTCTTTAAAAACAAAAATCCACCAGCCTGGCTGATGGATGTTTTTTAACCGCGTTTACGTGCGCGTTTACGAGCTGCTTCTCTTTTTTCTTTCTTGGCAACTGATGGCTTTTTGTAAGCTTCTTTTTTCCTGATGTCACCAATTATGCCGTCTTTTTGACATTTTCTCTTGAAGCGTTTGATTGCGCTTTCAAGACTTTCGTTCTCGCCAACTTTGACAACTGTCACTTTTTTCACCTACTTTTAGTTCTAAATTCCTATGAATTATACACACATTTTAATTTGTTGTCAACACTTTTACAAAACTTTCTCAGCGACTGCACCGTCATTATATTGCCCTTTTATTTTCACTTTGACAAACTGGTTTACTTTTGCATCTTTTACATAACAACGAATATAATTTTCTGTGTAACCAACATAATAATCATCTATTTTTTCTTCAATAAGTACTGTTAATATTTTATTTTTGAATTTATTTATGTATTTTTTATTTAATTTTTTATTTAATTTTTGAAGTATTTTTTCTCTTGCTTTTTTCGTTTTTTTATCCACTTCATTATAGTGTTGTTTTTGCGCCACAGTGCCCTCACGGACTGAGTATGGGAAGATGTGAATATTTGCAAATTTTATTTTTTTTGCGAATTTTAATGTTTTTTTAAATTCTTTTTTTGTTTCTCCACCAAAGCCAACAATAATATCTGTTGAAATATTTGCTTCTGGAAAATATTTTCTTATTAATTTAACTGTTTTTATATAATCACTTGTGGTGTATTTTCTATTCATTCTTTTAAGAACGCTATTACACCCACTTTGAAGTGAAAGATGAAAATGCGGACAAAAATTAGAATTTTTTAATGCTATTAAAAGTTTTTCATCAACAACGCCTTGTTCAAGTGAACTAAGTCTGAAACGAAGTTTAAAAGTGTATGGTGCAAGTTTTTCAACAAGTTTGTCAAGTGCTTTTTCGCCGTCAATTTTATAGTCAGAAACATCTATGCCGGTAAGCACAACTTCTTTAACCAAATGACTAAGTTCGTCAATTTCACTAAGTATTGAAACAATGTTTCTTGAACGACTTCTTCCCCTAAGATATGGGATTATACAATAAGAACAGAAGTTATTACAACCGTCTTGAATTTTGACATATGCACGAACTTGCGTTGGATAGGCGTGATATATGTCTTCATATACAGTTGGCAATTTGTCTATGTGCGTACCTGTGGCTTCAAGGTCATATACAAGTTGTGGTTTGTTTGCGTTGCCAACAACCGAAACAACATTTTTTAGTTTTTCAAATTGTTTTGCGTTGTTTTGTGAAGCACAGCCACAAATATAGACTTTTGCATCTTTATTTAGTGCCAAGCACCTTGACACCATTTGACGACTTTTTCTCTCTGCTTCATTTGTCACTGCACATGTGTTTATTATGTAAACATCGGCAAAGGTGAGGTGTGAAAAAACTTCATGACCTTGCTTTTTTAGTGTCAAAATCATGCTTTCGCTTTCATATTTATTTACTTTGCAACCTAGTGTTAAAACTGCTATTTTCATTTTAATTATCCAATTTGTAGCTAATTAGTCCAACAGACATAATCGACGCCGTTTCACAGCGAAGTATTCTTTTGCCAAGTCCCATTGATATGGCGTGTTTTTCAAATATTTTTTTTGCCTCTGACTCAGAAAAACCGCCCTCGCTACCAACAATTATTGCGACTTTTTTTGCGTCGTTAAAGTCTATTTTTTCAATATTTTTTTGACCTTCATATGCAAAAAGTACAATATCATAATCGTCAAGCATATTTAGCATATCATCAAAAGACACCACATCGTGAATTTTTACTGGTATACTTCTTTGGCACTGTTTACACGACTCAACTGTTATTTTATTTAACCTTAAAAGTTTGTTTGCACTTGGTTTAAAAGCACAGTACTCATTTTCAAAAAGTATCAAGTTTTTTGCGCCAAGTTCTGTTATTTTTTGGGTTATTATTTCGAGTTTTTCGGGCTTTGGAACTGCTTGAAAAAGTGTTATGTCATACTTTGGATTTTGCTGACATAAATTTTTTGAAATTATTTTATAATCAATGTGTTTTTTATCCGCACTTGTTATTTCGCAAATATATTCATACTCATCACCACATATAGCAATGAATTTGTCACCTTCACCAAGACGCAAAACGGCGAGGTGGTTTAATTCCTCGTCGTCAAGTTGCAATCTATGGTCAATTATTTTACCAAAAAATCTTCTCAAATCACTTTACCTCTTTTGAAGTGTCCATATATTTTTTGTACTTTGGATAGTTTGAAATAGATATATTTTCTGCCAAAGTTTTTAACGCCTCTTTGCTCTTTTTATCAAGTGCTTTTGGTGACTCTGCTTTAAGTGTTACAAGCAAATCGCCCCTAGATTCTTTGTGAAGAATTTTTGAACCTTTGCCCTTTATTCTCATAATTGTTCCACTTTGAGTAAGCTCCTTTATGTCTAGCATAAACTCGCCTTCAAGCGTTGGAACTGCAATTTTGCCACCTAGAAGAAGCGTTGTGAAAGGAACATAGACATCAAGATAAAGGTCATTACCCTTTCGTGTTAAAAGTTTGTCTGGCACCAAATTTATCTTTATATTCAAATCACCATTTGTGCCTGGACGAGATGGAGCGTTGCCCTGACCTGTCATTTTTAATATTTGGTCATCATCAATTCCTGCTGGAATTTTGACATCAATATTTTTTTGAACTCTGACAATGCCTTTTCCTGCACAATAGGTACATTTTTCTTTGATGATTTTACCAGTTCCACCACAAGTTTGACATTCGCCTTCACGAATAGTCGTTCCAAATATGGTGTTTTGCTGATATCTCACCCTGCCTGCACCTTTACAGTCTGGACAAGTTGTGAAGTTTGAACCATCTTTTGCACCAGAGCCGGCGCATTTTGGACAAGTTTCAACTCTTGTTACGGCAATGGTCTTTGTTGTTCCAAGGCAAGCTTCTTTAAGCGTTATGTTTAAGCTAAGATTGATATCTTCACCTTTGTATGCTCTTCTTGCCCTTGACCTTGTGCCACCAAATGCAGAAAATATGTCACCAAAGATGTCATCAAAGCCACCTGAGAAATCAAAGCCAGAAAAGCCACCACCAGCCCCTGCTCCTTGGCCAAAGCCCGAAAACTGTGCGCCATCGGCAGAACCGAATTGGTCATAGTTTTTGCGCTTTTGGCTGTCGGACAAAACCTCATAGGCTTCATTTATTTCTTTGAACTTATCTGCTGCCTCGGGATTATCTTTATTGAGGTCTGGGTGGTATTTTTTGGCAAGTTTTCGATAGGCGGACTTTATTTCTTCTTCGCTGGCTGTTTTGTCAACACCTAGAATTTTATAATAGTCCTTTGCCATATTCTACCTGTTTTTATTAGTCTTTTTTGTCGCCGTTATTATCTTCTTCAACAACTACTTCTGGATCTGTGTCCTTTTTCTCTTCTGTGCTTTGATTTTGAGCGTTTTGTTGTGCTTGTTGATAGAGTTTAACAACAACTTCTTCGCTTGCTTTGCTTAGTGTTTCACCAGCTGCTTTGACTTCTTCTGCTGTTTTGAGGTCTTTTGCCTTCTTAGCTTCGGCAATTGCGTCTTCAAGTTTCTTCTTGTCTTCTTCTGAAACTTTGTCGCCACTGTCTTTGAGAAGTTTTTCAAGTTGATATATCTGGTTGTCAAGAGCGTTTTGAGCATCTATGAGTTCACGACGCTTCTTGTCTTCTTCTGCATTTTGTTCAGCTTCTTTGACTGCCTTGTTGATTTCTTCTTCTGTCAAGTTGCTTGAAGCTGTGATTGTGATTGATTGCTCTTTGTTTGTTCCAAGGTCTTTTGCGCTTACATGGACAATACCGTTTGCATCAATATCAAATGTAACTTCGATTTGTGGCACTCCTCTTGGTGCTGGTGGAATGTCTGTGAGTTGGAATCTTCCAAGTGTCTTGTTCTGAGCAGCAAACTCTCTTTCACCTTGAAGGACATGAATGTCTACTCCTGGTTGGTTATCTGTTGCTGTTGAGAATATTTGTGACTTCTTTGTAGGAATTGTTGTGTTTCTTTCAATAAGTTTTGTAAATACTCCACCAAGTGTTTCAATACCAAGTGAAAGTGGTGTGACATCCAAAAGTAAGACGTCTTTAACTTCACCAGCAAGAACACCTGCTTGAATTGCTGCACCAATAGCAACACATTCATCTGGGTTGATGCCTTTAAATGGCTCTTTTCCTGTGAAGTTTTTAACTGCTTCATATGCAGCTGGCATACGTGTTGAACCACCAACTAATATGACTTTGTTGATATCGTTTATTGAAAGTTTTGCATCAGAAAGTGCGCGCTTTGTACATTCAATTGTCTTATCAATATAGTCACTTGTTACTGATTCAAACTGAGCACGTGTGAGGTCATATTCCAAGTGTTTTGGACCTGTTGCATCTGCACTTATGAATGGAAGTGATATTGTTGTCTTTGGAGTTGCAGAAAGTTCAATCTTCGCTTTTTCTGCTGCTTCTTTTAGTCTTTGCATTGCAAGTTTATCGCTTCTTAAATCAATGTTGTTTTTGTTTTTAAAGTCTTCAACCAATATGTCTATGATACGGTTATCGAAATCATCGCCACCAAGGTGTGTATCACCGTTTGTTGACAAAACTTCAAATACGCCATCACCTATTTCAAGTATTGATACATCAAATGTACCACCACCAAGGTCATAGACAAGAATTTTTTGACTCTTGTTCTCACCTTTGTCAAGACCATAAGCAAGTGCTGCTGCTGTTGGTTCGTTGATTATTCTAAGCACTTCAAGTCCTGCGATTCTGCCTGCGTCTTTTGTTGCTTGACGTTGGCTATCATTGAAGTATGCAGGTACTGTGATAACTGCTTGTGTTACCTTTTCACCAAGATAACTTTCTGCATCTTGTTTAAGTTTTGAAAGAATCATTGCAGAAATCTCTTGTGGTGTGTACTGTTTGCCATTTAATGTGACTTTTTGGTCAGTTCCCATAAGTCTTTTTATTGAAGTGATTGTGTTTTCAGGATTTGCAACTGCTTGACGCTTTGCAACCTTACCGACAAGTCTTTCTCCTTCTTTTGTATATGCGACAACAGATGGTGTTGTGCGGTCACCTTCAGCGTTTGCAATAACTGTTGGCTGTCCACCTTCCATAACTGCTACGCAACTGTTTGTTGTTCCTAAGTCAATACCAATAATTTTACTCATTTTTCTCCTCCTTTAATTTATTGACAATAACTTGACTGTATTTAATTACTTTATCATTGAATATATATCCTGCCTGATATTCATCAAGCACTTCGCCGTCTGGCTTTGTTCTGTCCATCATTGTGCTAAGTGCATGGTGATATCTTGGATCAAAAGGCTTACCCACTGTTTCAATCTTCTTGACGCCAAGTGCGTTCAATGAATTTTGAATTTCATTTTCAACCATCTCAATGCCTTTGAGTGATGCTGGATCGGTTATCATTTGCTTTGCCTTCTTGAAAACATCTAGACTTGGCAAAATAACTTGAATTGCCTCGATTTTTCCGTCAATTTTTGCCTGTCTTATGCTTTCTTGGCTACGCTTACGGTAGTTGTCAAAGTCGGCTTGAATTATTCTTGCCATGTTTAGATACTCTTGAGCAAGGTCAGGTTTTTCGGTATTTTCACTTGGCTTGCTCTCAGGTTTTTCTTCACCTAGCTTATCTTCGTCTTCTTTGACTGGCTCTTCAACAACCGGCTCTTTTTCTAGCGGTTCGTCTTTTGGCTTTGTTTGTTCTTGTTTTTTATACGACATTAGCTATCTCCTTTGTCTTTATCTAGCTCATTCATTACAATTTTCAGAGCTTGTGCGATGTTTGCATAGTCCATTCTATCAGGTCCAATAACCGCAAGTGACGCAACTGGCGTTCCCCTGATGATTATTGGCGCCGTGATGAGTGCACATCCTGCCATTTTAGCATCGTCGTCGGCAATTTCAACTGTAATGTCATCGCTTGCACGAACGGTGTTGTATAACTCATCTTTGTCACCAAGAAGCGAAAGTATTTTTTTTGTCTTTGTAACGCTTGTTGTTTCATTTTCGTTTAAGATGTTTGCAGTGGCTTCACCACGAACATCAACTTTGGTCTTTTTGATGAACTTGCGCATGCTGTCAATTAAGCTACTTACAAGAGATTGAAATGTCTTGACTTCACCTAGCGACTTTTCTAATATGTCGCCATCTAGCATCTCGCCAATCGTCCTGCCCGCGAATTTTCGAGTTAAAAATGCTGACGCATCATCGCACACTTTTTCACTTGCGTTAGTTGTTAAACTGTTTTTAACAATTCCGCTGTGAGTTCTAAATAACACAAGTGCCTCGTTATCAATTAATGGTATGATTTTAACTTCTTCAATCACAAGTTTGTCATAACCATTTGCGACCATTATTGTTGGATAGTTGGTCGCCTTTGACACAAGGTCTGCAATTCCTGACAAAATTTGCGAAAGCGAATTTGTTTCACCGTCCAAAAGTTTTTCTACTTTTGAAAGTTTATCTTCAGAAATTTGAAAATCTTCAAGTAGTGAAGAAACATAGTACTTATACCCTTCCGCCGTTGGAATTCTTCCCCCTGATGTGTGTAGTTGCTTTAAATATCCCATACTTTCAAGAGCATTGAGTTCATTACGAAGTGTTGCTGTTGAAATTTTTGGAATATGTCTGTCTTTCACACCGGCACTTGTTATTGGAGCAGCGTCTTTGATGTAGTCTTCAATTACACTACACAAAATGAAATGTTTTCGTTCACTTAAATGCATAATCTGCTCCTTTTTTATTTTTGATTGCTAGCACTCGGCTTTTGTTTGTGCTAACAGTATTATATGCATAGTGTTACAATTTGTCAACACTTTTATGCAAAAAAACAAAAAAAATTGTCATAAAGGCAAAGTTTACTAAGCTTTAATTGTTATATGACAATTTAATTATAAATAAAAATATATTATCACCAATATAAATTTTTAAGATATGGATAGCCGTCGTTAATTTTGCTATTTTTTTGGAAGTAAGAAGAATTTACGTTATATCCTTGAGAAGTTGCCTTAATTCCCTTAAATGAATGAGATTTGATTGGTAAATTTAAAATTTGACTTTGTGATAATAACTTTTCTACATTTGCATGAGCTGAATTTAAATTTGTTTGTGAACCAAGATTTTCATTAAATCCAACATATATAATAAAGTTTGTCTTGCCAGTGCTTGTGTTTGAATTTATGTAATATGTTAAATACAATCGTGCAGTAGATTGGCATAATCGGTCTGGAACATTCCCTGCATCTTTAACAAAATCATCAAACCCATATTGTACTTGTATGCTTGTATTAGCAAATGCTTTAAAATAATAATTCTGATTTATACCATTAAACCTTGGTGGCATTAAACATATTATTGAATTTAATAGTCCACTATCAAAACCATCTTCTGTTGACAATAATTCCCCTGTGTAATAACAGTTAATAACATTATTACAATTATTTGCAATAGGTGAAAAGTATACTTCATCCAGTGTCTTTATAAAAGCTGATTGAGAGGCACTACTAAATGTCTTTTGTACATTGTTGGTTCCTTGCACAATCTTTGCATTTAGAAAATTACCAATTGTGTATGTTTTATAAGCACAACCACCTGAAACGTCACCCGTATTGTAGCAATCAGATACTTGCAATGCTTCGTTAGCAATACCACTTGCGTTTGCTTGAATTGTGTATTGTGTCGAAATTATTAGACGTTGGTACTCTAATATGTCATGCATGTCGACTACTTTATTCCCGCCATATCCAGGATCGTATCCATGTTGATAATCAAAAATCTTTGTTTTTGGAAATTCAGATTGAGATGAGTCAATACTTTGAGTTTGCTTTTTTGCATAAACTATGACATCACCCATATTATAACAATTAGTTACGCTGCAACCATCGGAATATCCAGATATTCCACCTGCATAACTCGTTATTGTTTGTGTTGTTCCTACTGTTATATTCCCGTAGTTGGCGCATTGGTCAATGTTAGATTGAGTATATCCCACTATTCCCCCTGCCCGTATATCTCCAGTCCCATTAGGAGATGTTTTACTTGACACATTACCATAATTCACGCATAGTTGAATAGTCCCATAATTCTCGGCAGTTATACCACCTGCTCGTGGCCAGTCATTTGTCCCATTAGATATTGAGCCATAATTATAACAATTTTTAACAGTACCACTATTTATTCTTCCAGCAATACCCCCAGAAAACTTTGCCGATGTAATTGAAGCATAATTTTTACAATTTGTGATGTTTGGCGATATACCATTATATGAAGCCATATTCCCCGCAATCCCACCAGCACATCTATCGTAATTTCCTTTATAAGCCGACCCTGTAACAGAGCCACTAAGAACAACTACATTTTCTATTTGACCTCGGCAATATCCCGTTACAGCACCTGTATAGGTCGCCACTGAAGAAGAATATGTGTTTTTAACAGTAATGTCTTTCAAAAATAAATTTTTAATTGTTCCAGTGAGTGTTTGAACCATGCCGAGATATTGATAACTTGAACTTTTGATAGACAAATTACTTATAACGTGATAATTGCCGTTGAATATGCCGCTAAAAGTTGAACTTGACGTCCAAGACCTTCGAGTCATATCCACATCATTTAAAAGAATATATTCGTTGTTGATTTTTTCGACTTTATTTGGGCTTCCTATACTTGTCATACTATCTGCATACACCATATTTGCTTTGTCTAGGTTTTCTTGAACCTGTTCATCAATAGAAAACATACCCGCTAGCTGCTCTGGTGTGGATATTCCATATGTATTTGTCAAAACTCCATCTTCAAGTGTTTGGTCAACAAGGTCAAAATCATAACTTGCCACATCTTGCCATGTCACTTGTTTTATATTTGCATTTGTAAAAACTTGATAAGAATAAATTATTGCTACAAAAATAAATGTTATGTAAAATAACACAAACCAAATATATTTAAATCTTGTTGTGTTGTCATTTATCATACTTTATTTATAGTATACACGAAAAATTATAACAAATCAAATTTTTTACCAATTTGAAATGGGATATGTTTATATATTTTTTAAATAATTTATATTTTAAATAATAAAAAAAAGACTAGGAAATATGAAGTGAACCCCGTTTTTGCACCACAAAAATAAAAACCACTTTAATAAAAGTGCCTCCTATGATACAATTATCATGGGAGGTATTTTTATGGCTAGTAAAGGACAAAAATTTAATTCTTACTCACCAGAACTAAAACAAGAAATTTTAAATAAATACTTTAATCAAAATCAATCGTATTCTTCTCTTGCTTTGGAATATAGTG
>CALWTH010000035.1 GCA_944384405.1 uncultured Clostridia bacterium | reverse complement strand
ACAGTGACCAAGGTTTCCAATACACATCTTACGAATACAAAGCCATTTGCGAATCCAATGGAATACAAATCTCAATGTCCAGAAAAGGTACTCCAATAGATGACTCTCCAATGGAGAGTTTTCATGGAATTCTCAAAAAAGAGACTTTGTATAATAGTGATATCAAAAACATAGAAGAATATCAAGCATTAGTTGAAGATTGGATAGAATTTTACAATACAAAGAGATTAAAAAATAGGAAGAAATCTAAAATTTCTTCCTAGTGGTTTTTATTTTTGAGTGACCCCTTCGGGGTTCACTTCATAATCTCATTGGTTTTTTTACGCATAAGTATTTGAAAAATAATATATTTGTGCTAAAATAAACATGTGAATTATCAAAAATATTTATTTAATATGCCATATATGCAAAATATTTTACATCAAAAATCGCAAGGAAAACTCGTCAGCGGTTATCTTTTTTCTTGCCCTGACAAAGTCACTTTAAATGAAGTTTTGACGCTTGGTGCGAAAATTATTTTGTGTAATGAAAATAGTTTAGATAATTGTCCAACATGTCAAAAAATTGAATGTGGTTCGCATCCCGATGTATGCGTTTATCCAAAAGGTGATGCGTTCAACACGCAAGATTCACAAGATGTGATTGATGATGCCAACAAAAAGCCTATTTTAAGTAACTATAAACTTATTTTAATTAAAAATTTAAATAATTCAAGTGAGCAATCACAAAATAAATTATTAAAAATTTTGGAAAGTCCACCTAAAAATACTATATTTTTGGTGTCTACTACAAATATAAATAAAGTTCTTGCAACGGTTAGGTCAAGGCTATTAAAAGTTGATATTACACCTTTTGATAGTGAAAGCCTTTGTGAAATGTTTTCAGAATATAAAAATAAGGAAGATTTTTCACTTGCTTTAGATTACACAAATGGCTATGTTGGAGATATGGAGCATATCTTAACTGATGAAAATTTTATTGCAAACTATAACTTGGCAAAAGATATAGTTACAAAACTTAAATCAAGTGCCGAAATTGTAAATTTTATAAATCCCAAAAACACCAAAAGCCAATTTAATGGAATAATAACATTGATGCAAAGTATGTACGGCGATTTGATGCTTTTAAAAGCGGGGAAAAAAGAACTTGTAAAAAATAAATCAATATTAAGTGACCTTTCACAAATTCAAGATGAATTTTCAATGAAAGCACTCACAAATATTATAAAAAGAATAAATGAAGTGAACAAAAAACAATATTCAAATGTTACACTATCACTTCTTTTTGAAAGTTTACTCACTAGCATTTTGGAGGTAAAATATTTATGCAGATAGATAAAGTTGATGTATCATATGAACCAAATGGTAAAATATATTCATTTTTAGCAAATGGTTTGCCATTGAAAAAGGGTGATGTCGTTATTGTGGATACCATTCGAGGTGCAGAACTTGCATATGTTGCAAAAGATGTTGAGTATTTAGAAAATTATGAGCACGAGGACCAATTAAAAAAGGTATAAAGGCATGCAACACAAAAAGACATTGAGCAAAAAAAAGAGAATGAGAAAAAAGAAAAAGAAATCAAACAAACAGCAGAAAAATTAAGTGAAGAACTTGGACTTGATTTAAAAGTTACTAATGCAGAACTTAATCTAGACCAATCGAAAGTTGTAATAAACTTCACATCAGAAGGTAGAGTTGATTTTCGTGAACTTGTTAAAAAATTGGCTGCTATTTTTAGGTGCCGAATTGAACTTCACCAAATAGGCGGGCGAGTGGAGGCACAATTACTTGGCGGTCTTGGTCCATGCGGAAGAGAAGTTTGTTGTAGTAGATTTTTAAAAGATTTTGACCATGCAAGTATCAAAATGGCAAAAAATCAAGGTCTAAGCCTTAATCCTAGCAAAATAAGCGGACTTTGTGGAAGACTTATGTGTTGTCTTGCCTATGAAAATGACCATTATGCCGAAGTGGCGAAAAAGATGCCAAAAATAAACTCCATGGTGAAAACAAGTGATGGTGTTGGCAAAGTTGTATACAACAACTTACTTAAACAAACAGTTGATGTAAGGTTTGAAAAAGGTGAAAGTTTTGAAATAAAAAATTTTACCTTAGATGAAATAATTTTAGAGGATAAAGATGGAACTAAGGCTTGATGACCTTATGCTAGACGGGCTTAAAATTTATCAATACAAAGATGGCTACAGTTTTACAAGTGACAGTGTATTACTTGCAAATTTTGTTTCAACAAAAAAATGTAGTCGTTGCGTTGAAATAGGTACAGGTAGCGGAATAATATCCATACTTGTATCTCATAAACAACAGCCACAAAAAATTTATGCCTTTGAAATTCAAAAAAAATATAGTGACCTTGCTAAAAAAAATATTGAATATAATAAAATTGGAAATATAGAAGTAATCAATGATGATATTGAAAATTTTTCTAAATATTTAGGTGCAGAAGTCGATGTTGTATTTTGTAACCCTCCATATTTTAGTGGTGAAATAACAAGCCAAAATGAAGAAATTGCACTTAGCAGGCATCAAAAATACCTTCCGCTTGAAAAACTTGCAAAAGTGTCTTCAAAATTATTAAAATTTGGTGGTAGTTTTTTTGTTGTTTATCCAGCAGAAAAACTATGTGAACTTATTTGTGCTTTGGTTAAATACAATCTCATTCCAAAGAAAATTTTTTTTGCACAGCCAAATTTACAAAAAAACGCAAATACAGTGTATGTTATGTGCAAAAAAGGTGGTAAATTTTCTGTAAAAGTTATGCCTGTACTAG
>CALWTH010000034.1 GCA_944384405.1 uncultured Clostridia bacterium | reverse complement strand
TTGTTATTTTTTTTCTATCATATTATTTTCCCTAAACCAAACGTTTTTCCATTTTTTTTCTTTTTTTTTCAATCTCTTTAATTTTTTTCTCCCCCCCCCCCCCCCCCTATGTTTGTCAAGCGTTTTTTCAAAATTTTTAAAATTTTTCTTTTTTTCACAAAAGAACATAAATATTACGATTTATACTCGTTAAAAACGCTGGTTTTTGATACATTTGTTCACTTTTTGCTTCTAATTATATAAAATCTTCAGTAATTCTTTTTATAACTTCACTCATGCCAACTCAAGTCGCCCTAATTTGCTCGTTTGACACAAAGCGCTTTTTTGTTTGACAAACATACCAAAAATTTGCATACTAAAATCAAGGAGGTTGTTATGTCAACACAAACAAAGAAAAATTCAAAAAAGTTATGGCTACTAGCTATTGCCGTAATAGTTATTGTGGCTTGCATTTTACTCATCGTTCTTTTACCAAAGAAGACATCACCATATGCCGTTATGGAACTTGATGTCAATCCAAAAGTACAATTTGTACTTGACACCGACAACAAGGTCATGCATGTTAACTACATAAACGAAGATGCAGAAACGTTGTTATCTGATGAAAAAATTGAAGGACTTGATGTCAAAAAAGCAACGGAAAAATTTGTAAATCTTTGCATAGAGGCAGGTTTTATGGATGTCGACACCGAAGGCGACACTGTCAATGTTACAATATATTGTGACAATGCTGACAAAATTGAAGAGCTTGCATTAGACATAAAGCAAACAATAAACACATATTTTGGTGAAAACGGAATAATTGCTGGTGCAGTTATGGACATCAAGACAAACTTTGAAGAAGCATACCAAAACATTTCACAAAATGTTAGCGATTTAGTCGACATGACACAACAAGAAATATTGTCCCTAATCGATGAAACATCAGAAGACTTAAAGGACATTTCCATAACTCTTAGAACTGACCTTTATAATTTCATAACAGAGTTAAAGAATAATCCACTTTTTGAAGATATTCCGACATGGGAAGAAACAATTACTCAATTAAAAGAGCAACTTGAAAATGCTCCTATACTATCACAAGAACAAAAAGACCAAATTAACAAACAAATTGATGACCTTCAAAAAAATCTTGATGAACTATTAAAGCAGTTTCAAGAAAAACTTGATGAAAAATTAGAAGAACTAAGAACATTAAGTAAAGAAATATTTGAAACAGCAAAACAACTTCTCAATGAGAAAATCGAACAAACTCGTGCACTTATTGAAGAGCACAAACAGTACTTTGAACAAAACAAAGAACAAATACTTGCACAAATAGAACAATATCAAAACTCTTTGGCATAAAAAATAATGTAAAAAACACCCGTTTGGGTGTTTTTTCATTACAGAAAACTGCGTTTAAATTCTGTTTTTTATATTGATTATTTGTTTTCCTTGTTATCATCGTTTTCACGACCTTTAAGTTTATCTTTCACTCTTGGATGAAAAATCAGCACAAAAGGCAAGAAAACCAGCATGCTAACAAGTAATATCGCAAAAATTGTTCCTAAATCCATATCTTTTTCTCCAATATTTACTATTATATTACATCAGCCCAATAAAAATGTCAAGATACGATTTCTATAGCATCTTCTTTTTTTTCTTGATTCAGTTTAGTTTTTTTAGAAATTTTGACACTTTTTAAATTACTTTCTATTTCTTTAGCCAAATCTTCTTTTCCGCATTGTATACAAAGTTCAATAAAAGTTTTTGCTTTGTCTACACTTTCCTTGGATTTTTTAAGTATGACATCATGCTTTTTGTCAATTACCTCAGCAGCATTTTTGACATCTCCAATTTCTATCAACTTGGATAAAAACTTTTCTTCATTTACCCTTTTATGAAGAGCAAAATCTTTTATATCAAATACATTGTTGTTTAAAGTCAAAAATTTATCTTCAAGTTTAGAAAGTATATCCCCTTTTGAAACTTCAGCAACAATTTTGCACTCATAATCATTGCCATTTTCAAGAACATATTTAGAAATTAAAGGATAGTCTTTTTGAAAGACATTTTTGTCTTTAATAAGAAGTCCATCAACTATTGCATATGTACTCCAAATTCCACCAACTTGCTCACTTGTTTTTGCTTTAAAATAAAATCTTGAATCAGTCCAAGGAAAAGAGCGGTACAAATCACCAATAATTCCCGAATCGCCATTAGCTAATACAATTTCTGCTTGTGCCATAAATTCATAAGAAAACTCATCAAATTCATCTGAAAATTGTTTAATAAAGCTGTAACTTTTAGACCCATTGCGGTCATGCAAAAGTTGTGTGCTTACATTAATAAACTCACGTTCAAATCTTTCGCGCGCCACGACAGCGTTTTCTGAATTTTGTAAGTCTTCTTTTAATTTAGTAAGCCTTTTGAAAATATCAGACTTAAGAGGTTTTTTAAACAAAGATTTAAAACTAAATTTCATACTAACTCCAAATTTCAGTATAAGTTTAACATTAAAGTTAACAATTGTCAATATGGCATAATTTAAAATTAACACAAAAATAATTGACACCATTCAAATAGTATGTTAAAATACCTAAGTTTTGTAGACTCGTTAATTATAGCCACCCAAAAGAGCGCAGCAGTCCAAAGCAAAACAAAAAATTTAATTGTTCGGCAAACTCTAACGCAAAAGCAAAAACCTTTCAGCCCGTAAAGTTATAACAAAAGCACGCTTAAATATTTGTCGAACAAATAGAAACAAAATAATTATGGAGAAGTACCCAAGAGGTCGAAGGGGCTCCCCTGCTAAGGGAGTAGGCTTGTAAAAGGGCGCGAGGGTTCAAATCCCTCCTTCTCCGCCAATCAATTTCGCGTTTGAACACCGAAGGAATTTATATATTCACTAACGGTGTTGCAGGCGCGATTTTTTATAGACATTAAGTGTTTAAATAGATTAACCAATAACTGCTAAAAACGAACTGCACATACCGAAAGTTTGGATGGTTGTGCTTTTTTCTTTATGCTGAATTGTTTCGGAATGGTGATTTAACAATAAAGATAATATGGCAGAAACAATTCATAATTGTATTAACACTTTAAAAAATAAGTGATATAATAAGTTGGGAATTGATAAAAAGGAGATTATAATGGGCGTTGATGTGTCATTAAAAGTTAAGTCATTAACATTATTATATTGGAAAAGTTTTTTTGATGAAAAAACATTGAGAATGTTTTTCAACCAATCTGATTTACAAATCAACAATAATGTCAAATATGATATTAATGACAAAGATGAAAAACCTCATACTGAGTATAAATATGTAAGTACTGTTGGCAATGTTGTTGATAGATTAAATTCTATTGGTTATACACTAAAAAATGTAGAAAAAAGATTTAATAATAATGTATTCGATATTATAAACTACTATGATTTTGATGAAGAAGATGGCGTTATAAGACAACGAATAGAGAAAAATGTAACATTTAAAAAGTGGTCTAATTCAGTTAAAAAATATTCAAATTTTCTTTTAAACAATGATGAGGACTTATATTATTTTTGGGAATTGGAAGATCATGGGTTTCCAGAGTCTTTAAAACCTAAAACTTTCTGTGATAGAATAGTTTTTAACTCATTAAAGGATACTCAATCGGACTCATATTTTGGTTGTTTATATGAAGAGTTTGATTCAATAAATGTCGTGAGATTAATTTTAGAATACTGTGATAAAAAAAATATTATTGAAGTGGATGTTTCAGAAATGGTTGGATGGACTTACGATTCTATTGATGATATGAGAATTTCTGATAATATTGAAAAAACAATAGTTTTGGTAGAAGGATCTAGCGATAAAACTATTTTAGAATTTGCACTAAAAAACATTTATCCACATTTATATAATTTGTATTATTTTATGGATTTTGATTATTCAACAAATAATACTAGACAAGGTGGATCAGATGCAATCGCAAAAAACATAGAAACATTCATTACATCAAAATTAAATGCTAAATTCATTGCAATTTTTGATAACGATGCTATAGGTATTCAATCACAAAAAGCGTTGTTATACAAAATAGGTAATTTTCCTGAAAACTATAAGATTACAAATTATCCACCAATTAAAGATGCAAACAAATACCCTACCATCTTACCAGATAAAAAAATCAAACTAATGAACATTAATAGTATGGCTTGTTCCATAGAATTATATCTTCCAAAGCAATTGATTACAGATGACTTCAATAATTTATACCCAATACAATGGAAAAATATTGTTGAACGAAAAATCGGCAATGAGAAATTGTCTGACTATCAAGGAGAAATTCAACATAAAGATGAAATAAAATCTTCTTTCATGTCTTTAAAAAATGATATTGAAAATGGTAAAAAACAATTTAACATTGATGACTGGAAAAATATTAAGACTATTATCGATCATATTATACATATTTTTGATTAGCATCAAACCCCCTATAATCGAACAAATCATTTAAGAAATTAATGCATTTGGGGAATTCATCAAAAGTTATGCTATAAGTGATGCCAATTTAGAAATTGTTTTAAATATAATGGAGATGGGACTTGCACTTTATATATATAGGATTAAAAAATAACTGCTCCTTATATATCTTTGCCATTCGTTGTGTCTTTTGTAGCAGAGTTTTCGTAGAAGTCAACGGAATAAAATATTGCATAAGCAAACAAAAAACAACTTAATATAATTTTTTAAGACTAGGTTTTTCAACCTGGTCTTTTTTTATGCCTAAATTACATTAAAGCAATTTTTTATTCTTTGTCGTTGACTCCTACATACTTATTATAAGAGAAATGTTAAAACCCAAATTCTGCTACTTTGCCCCTGCCGAAAAGCAAATCTATATAAGGAGGTTTTAATATGAATACAAAAGAAGAAATTAAAAATTATTACTTAAAAGAGTTTTCTTTGTTGGGGTTCACCCCATTTTTGCTCGCGATTTTTTAATCTCAAATTCCAATATGGCAATGAAGTTTGTTTTGTTTTTTGCAATAAAATTTTGTAAAGCAATAACATTACACCATCTCAGAATATCCATTTGCGTACTGGAATTTATATCCTTGATCAGTTACTTCAATTGTGAATACTTCTTTGACTTCATCTTTGTTTGCAACGTTTTTCAATCTTACTTGATAAACATTTTGTGATTTTTGTGTTATTTCATATTTTAACTGAGTTTGATTTGCGTTAAATTCTAGTTCCAAACTTTTCTTCCCTCTCTCGTTTTCAAACTCAACTTGCGTTTCGCTCGTCATTTTTCCATTTTGATATATTGTATATTGGTATTCAATCTCTTCGCTATCTTTTTCGTGTTCAATTTTTACATAGTCACTGTGATTTTGTTTAGAATATGTTGTAAATTCATATGCAACTTCTGTTTCTCTGCCTTCTTTTTCATATTCGCGCTTGCCCACAATATCGTATGCGTTTTCACCATCAACCAAAACGCCTTCAAGTGTGGTATTTACTTCAAGTTCGACTTCATCGTCATCTATTTCTTGATGTGTGTCTGTTCGAACTTCTTTATAATACATCACCAAATCTTGCCGCCCGTCATTTGTCGGAATTGTAAAAGTCATTTTTAAGTTATATGTTTGATAATATTGGTCATCTTGTGTAACATCTGAAAAAGTAAAATATTTATTTGTGTCGCTTGCTAACATGTCTTGAAACATACCCATATACGATGCCAAACTTTGAACATCTTGTTGTGAAACAGATTGTGGCCTACTATCTCCTTGTGCAAGTGCTCTTTTTTGTCTAGCGTCTGTTGTCGCCACCACTCCGTCTTGTTCTTGCAAATAGTTAACGCTAGAAAGTGCTGCCATAGCATAAAAGTCCTGAGCACTTACTTCTTCGTTTGTTTTTCCACAAGCAGATAGTGTAACTACACTTCCAGCTGTTACCGCAAGTGCCAAGCCAAAAAGTATTGCTTTCTTTAATTTCATATTCACCTCCAAAATAAGATTAACATTAAAAAATACGTTACGTCAAACATAATTTATAAAGTTTACAGTCCCATTATACGTGTTTTTGTGCTATTTTATGATTTTTGATAATTTAATTTGCTTGTTTTAACTGATAACCTGCACTTTCTATTGCACTCTTTATTACATTTTCATCTATTGGTGATTTTGATGAGAAAGTAACTTTTCCACTTTCGATGTCCACATCAACGTTTTTTACGCCTTTTATCTTTTTAAGACTATCACTAACCCTATTTGCACAATGAACGCAGTGCATACCTTCTACAAAAATTTCATTTTTTGTAATATTATTTTTAAACATTTTATTCTCCTTTTAATTTAATTAATTTTAATGTTAAAGCGTTAAATACAACAGTCAAACTACTCAGAACCATTGCAATTCCAGCAATCATTGGATTGATTGCTATTCCAAGTGGTCTCATAGCTCCAAGTGCAATTGGTATCATAAGGCAGTTATAAAAAAACGCCCAAAATAAATTTTGCTTTATATTTTTAATAGTTCTTCTACTTATTACAAACAAATCAGATATTTTTGAAATGTTGTCATTTACCAAAATAACATCTGCAGAATTCATAGCAATGTCCGTACCACTTGAAACACTCACACCAATATCTGCGCTTGCAAGTGCTGGACTGTCATTTATTCCATCACCCACCATCATAACAACATTGTTTTCGCTTTTTAGTTTTTTTATTACCTTTGCTTTTTCACTTGGCATAACATTGGCAATAACATTTTTTATGCCAAGTTGCTTTGCAAACTTCTCGGCAGTAATTTCATTGTCTCCGGTGAGCATAATGACTTCAATTTTGCTATTTTGTAACTTTTCTACTGCATATTTGGCATTTTCTTTGAGCATATCATTGACACCAAACAAACACACAACTTTTCCATCTATTGCAACAAAAACTATACTATTTCCATAACTCGCAAATTCTTTTTCTTCTTCTTTTAATGTGTTTTCTATATCGAAACGCTTCAAAATTTTTGAATTGCCCATAACTATTTGTTTATTATCTATTTCACCCACTATACCAAGTCCGTCAATGTTTTGAAAGTTTTCAACATTTAATAATTCAATATCTTTTTCTTTTGCCTTTTCAGAAAAAGCAGTGCTTATTGGATGATTTGATTTACTTTCCACCGAGCAGGCAATTTGCAAAAGTTGATTTTCTGTGTATTGAGTGTTGCTTAACGTTTTTATTTGTGCAATTTTTAATTTTCCATATGTAAGTGTTCCTGTTTTATCGAATACAACAACATTTGTTTTGTTTGCAATTTCCAAAGTTTCACTTTTTTTCACTAGCAAGCCGTCTTTTGCACACATACCTTCACTAATCACTATTGCAAGTGGAGTTGCAAGTCCAAGAGCACAAGGACAAGCAACAACTAAAACGGTGATGAAAGTGGAAAGTGCAACATTTATACTTTGACCTATGCAAATATATATGATAAATGCAATAGTTGCAATAGCCATAACAACAGGCACAAAAATACCACTGACCTTGTCTGCAATTTTTGCAATTGGCATTTTGGTGTTTGTTGCTTCCACAACAAGTCTAACAATTTCCGAAACAGTCGAATCTTTACCTATCTTTTCGGCACGATATTCAATCACTCCATCAAGATTTAAACTTCCAGCAACAACCTGACTATCTTTTTGCTTGCTTATGGGCTTACTTTCACCAGTTATGAAAGATTCATCAATATGTGCAAATCCGTTAACAATAACACCATCAACAGCAACTTTTTCACCGGCATGGCATATGACAATATCACCTTTTTTTATTTCGTCAATAGAAACTTGCTTTTCTTTCCCATCTGACTTAATATAAGCAAAATTTGGTGTGATTTGAACAAGTTCACTTATTGCCTGTTTTGTTTTGTTCTTGCTTGCCTTATCAATAAAGCGTCCAAGTTTAATGAAAAAAACAATGACACAGCAACTTTCAAAATACAGACTATGAACAAATTCAAAATAGCCAAGTGTTATCATTACATATGCATAAATTGAATATCCCAAACTAGCAAGCACACCCAAAGTGACGAGCGTATCCATATTCGGTGCACCATGAAAAAGAGTTTTTATTCCATTTTTGAATATATCAAAGCCGTAGATAAGAAAAGGAATTGTTAAACACATTAATAAAGTTGCAAAAACAACACTATTTTTGTTCATGTCCATGAAATCAAAAACAGGAAGTCCTATCATTGAACCCATTGACACATAAAGTAAAATAATTGTCAAAACTGCAAAACTCAAAAGCCAAACTTTTTGCTTTTTTACTTTTTGATTTTCGTCAACCATTTTGAATAGTCCTGTACTTTTGTAACCAACTTCTTTTATAAAGTTTTCAATTTGTTTTTGTGACAGTTTTGTCTCATCATATTCAACTGTTGCATTGGCCATGACAAGATTAACGCTTGCATAACTTATGCCATCTTGTTTGTTTAAATATTTTTCAATGGCACTAGAACACGCCGCACAACTCATTCCTTCAATTCCAAGAACTATTTTTTTCATCATAACCTCTTAGACAAAACATTCTAGAAAAACTTTTTAATCATTTTTTCTTTATATTTTGTATGTGGCCTATATCGTAATGAAATATCTACTTTAGTTGACTTGTCAACTATACTTTTGTAATGTGAAAAAGTGTCGAATCCGCGTTTACCATGATATGCCCCCATTCCACTTTGTCCCACCCCACCAAAAGCAAGTAATGGCGTTGTTAGGTGCATGATGGTATCATTTATACACCCACCGCCAAAGTTGACATTATTTTCAAAATAATCTATTGCGCATCTATCTTGAGCAAAAACATATAGTGCAAGAGGTGTGTCATTTCTTTTTATTATGTTTAGTGCCTCTATATTAGTTTTGTATACAACTACAGGAAGAATTGGCCCGAAAATTTCTTCTGTCATGATAGGAGAATTTAAGTCGGCATCAACTACAATTGTTGGTTCGACTTTCAAAGATTTTGCGTCACTTTTTCCGCCATAATAAATTTTTTGACCATTTAAAAAACTTGTGACTTTATTGAAGTGTTTCTCTGAAATTATCTTTCCATAATTTTCATCTTCAAGTGGATTTTCTCCATATTGACGTTTTATCTCACTGACAAGTGCCTTTAACAGTTCATCTTTTACACTTTCATGTACCAAAATATAATCTGGGGCAACGCAAGTTTGTCCCACATTCATGAATTTTCCAAACACTATTCTTCTTGCCGAAAGAGAAATCTTGGCGCTCTTGTCAACTATGCAAGGACTTTTTCCACCAAGTTCAAGCGTGACTGTCGTTATGTTCTTTTCAGCACTTTGCAAAACAACATGACCAACTGCTTTGCTTCCTGTAAAAAATATGTGATCAAAATTGAGTGTCAAAAGGTCTTGATTTGCTTCACGTCCACCAAGAATAGTCGCAACATATTGTGGTTCAAATATTTCTGACAAAATGTCATAAATAAGTTTGCTCGTTGCAGGAGAATATGCTGAAGGCTTCACGATTGCAGTATTCCCTGCTGCAAGTGCATCAACAAGTGGTTCGATTGTAAGCATGAAAGGATAGTTCCATGGACTCATAATAAGCACATTGCCTTTTGGACATGCCACTGTGTAACTTTTTGAAGAAAAATTTGCAAGTTCGGTATGAACTTTGTGCTTTTTCGCAAACTTTTTAATGTTACTAAGCATAAAGTCAATTTCATTAATAACTAGCGCAAATTCAGACATGTAACTTTCAATTTCTGTCTTATTTAAGTCACTTTTTAAGGCTTTATATATATTTTCTTTATTGTTTATAATTGCATTTTTTAATTTTTTTAATTGTTGTTTTCTAAAATCAATATTTTTTGTTTCACCAGTCAAAAAATACTCTCTTTGACTGTGTAATATTTCTGATGTTGTCACAAATTCCTCCTAATTTTTTTATTGTAATTAAAAGTATCCATAACTTTAACATCAAAAGAAACACCCAATTTTTCAAACTTTTCAATTGTTGCTTGCGTTAATCCTATGTGAATTTTGTCACATAGTCACACCTTTTTTATGTGGTCATTTTAACTTTTAATTATGTTAAAGTATATCATAAAACATATTTATTTTAAAATAAATTTTGTATTATACAATACAAGTTTATAGGCAATTTTGACAATACATGCAAATAATTTTTACTTTAACCTAATTTATAAACAAAAATAAATTCCAAATATATACAATTTTTTTTAATAATTTGACGAAATATAAAATTATCTTATATAATTAAAATAAAAAAGGAAAAAATTATGGATTATTTAATAGTTGGCGCCGGACTATTTGGCGCAGTTTGTGCAAGAGAACTAACAAAAAAAGGAAAAAAATGCGTTGTGATTGACAGACGCCCTCACATAGCGGGAAATTGTTACACTGAAGTTATTGAAGGAATAAATGTACATAAATATGGTGCACACATTTTTCACACACAGGACAAAGAGATTTGGGACTATGTCAACCAATTTGCTGAGTTTAATAACTATATAAACTCACCTGTTGCAAGATATAAAAATGAAATATATAACATGCCATTTAACATGAATACATTTACAAAACTTTGGAATGATGTATTTACGCCAGAAGATGCTAAGAAAAAAATAGAAAGCGAGCGTGCACAGTCTTTTACAGAAAATCCTAGCAACCTTGAACAACAAGCAATTAACCTTGTTGGAAAAACTATTTTTGAAAAACTTGTGAAAGGTTACACTGAAAAGCAATGGGGCAAGCGTTGTGATGAACTGCCTGCTTTTATTATAAAAAGATTGCCT
Organism: uncultured Clostridia bacterium; assembly: GCA_944384405.1. Classification (GTDB taxonomy): domain Bacteria; phylum Bacillota; class Clostridia; order Christensenellales; family UBA1242; genus UBA5893. The sequence goes on along the minus strand of CALWTH010000034.1, from coordinate 1,394 downwards.
GTTAGATTCACATTTGACAATAACTATTTCAACGATAGATATCAAGGTATCCCTATCGGTGGATACACAAAAATGATTGAAAAAATGCTTGATGGAATTGAAGTTAGACTAAATGAAGATTTCAATAAAAATAAAGAACTTTATGAAAAACAAGCAAACAAAGTCATATACACAGGCGCAATTGACGAGTATTTCGATTATGTTTATGGTGCTCTTGAATATAGAAGCGTGAGATTTGAAACACAAGTTTATGATACAGATAATTATCAAGGCAACGCGGTAATAAATTACACAGATAAAGATGTGCCTTACACACGAGTTATTGAGCACAAGCACTTTGAATTTGGAAAACAACCAAAGACAGTTGTGAGTCGTGAATATTCTTCAAAATGGCAAAAAGGAGATGAACCTTACTACCCTGTCAATGACGAAAAAAATTCAAATCTTTACAATAAATATAAAGCCCTAGCCGATGGCCAAGACAAAGTCATTTTTGGCGGAAGACTAGGACAATATAAATATTACGATATGCATAATGTAATTCGTGAAGCACTTAATCTAGTCAAAACTTTGGACTAAAATTTAAAACTTTTTTAAATTAACGTTTTCTTTTATCTAATTTTAATTTAACGCCACAATATTCACAAACAGCGTACTGACCACTGGTATCAATAGTTGCACCGCAATTTGGACATTTGTGCGTGACGACGACATCTTCAACTTCATTTTCAATAGGCTTTAACTTGCCGTTTTCAACATAATATCCTTTAAGATATCTTTTTGTCACTAAATAGTTTACAATCCTTAACACTTCCTGTGGCATTTTTCCAAGACTTGTTGCAATACTATCAATGTCCAACAGATTATCAGAAACAATACAATCAAGAACGGCAATATATGAAAACTGTTCACCATATTTTATCCACAATATTGGTGAGCCATAAAAGCCAAGCACAGTTGCAATAATTCCAATGACGAGCAAAAAGGTGATGCCTTTTGTTGCTCCAAAAATTATTGCAAGCACTCCCCCAACAAAGCCCACAGATAATATTATTGATATCCAAAGCGTTTTTAAATGTGAAGATTTTAACTTTTCCATATAATTATTATATTATAAACAAATAAAAAAAGCAAAGATATTCGAATATAAAAAATGACCGTCTTTTACGGCGTCATACAGCGTGTAGACAAATAAATCAGACTGCCGAAAAACAAGTGAGGCGAGGCTTTGGGGCAAAAACTGCACTCTCGGCATACTTTCGAAAAATTTTTTCGAAAGTTGTGCTTGAAGTTTGTTTTTGCCCCTTTATACCGACCAAGCGAAAATGTACGCTTCGCTTTACATTTTGTCGGTACTTGCTTATAAGTTAATAATTATCAGTTAAATTTTTTAA
>CALWTH010000033.1 GCA_944384405.1 uncultured Clostridia bacterium | reverse complement strand
TGTATTTGTTCATTTTTGTTCTAAAAAGATTATACAATAATATACTAACATATGTAAACAAAAACTATTTTAGTTTAGACAAAATAAATTAAATAATTATTTTATTTGATAATTTTCCTTAAATGTGTATAATTAAAAATAGGAGGAACAATATGGCAGGAAAGAAAAACGGATTTGTTGCAGCGATGGACAATTTGCCTTGGATTGTTAAGCTTATTCTTTGCTTACCAGTTCTTGACATTATTTGGGCAATTTATCGTATCGTAAAAGGTGCCACAGCAGGCAAAGTACTCACACTTGTGTTTGGTATTTTGTGGATTATTCCAGGATCAGTCATCTGCTGGCTTCTTGACCTTATCTGCACAATCTTTATGGGCAGACCAAAATTCTTTTGCTAAATAGCAAGAAAAAATACCCAACCTCTGCGCTTGGGTATTTTTTTCTTATAAATTATTCCCATACAGTCATATATTAAATAATCTTACTCTAAACACGAATACAGTTTATTAAGTTCATAAAGTGGCAAATCAAACACCATTGCATCGGCGTATTTTGAAACTAATAAAGTCATAAACTTTTCTCTTGCCTGATTTTTTGTTATTTTGCTAAGTTGTGTCAAACAACTAACATAGGCATTTTTTAAATTTGAATTTTTGTATAGCATTATTTTTTTGATTGAAAAATCATCAATTTTGCTACTAAACGAATAAACTATGCAATCATTATCTTTATAGACTTGTTTTATATCAAACAATGATAATATTGTTTTATACTTTTCACTTTTAAGCGCTTCAATTTGACTATTCAAAAAAATGCCATATTGCAATTTTTTGTCTGACATAATAAAGCTTCTCAAATTCAACACATCTGTGTTTTGATAGGTAAAATCAAAGACAAAAATGCTGTCTTTTGGATAATTTGTATTTTTATTTCGCTTTTGTTTGTAAAAGACATCAACAAGAATTGAATTGTCAGCGTTAAACTTCGTGTTTGAAATAATTTTAATTAAATTTTTATCAATATTTGCTTTTTTAGACAAAATATCAACAATGTCGCCATAATTTATATTGACACAGTTTTTTGCTTCAATTGAGTTGTTGCCGTGTGTGTAAATATCATAATCATTTTTTGTGTCAATGTTATCAAAACTTTTTGGTGTTAAACTACAAATATACAAATCACTTCTATACCCAAGTGCCTCAGCACCAGTGTAATCATTAAAGTTTGGCAAAATGGCTCTAAAATAGATGTGATTTTTTAATAATTCTTTTTGAACTTTAAGTCCAACGCTTGCAGAAAGCTCAGCAGTTTTGTAGCATAAGTATATTGAAGCATATCTATTTTTAGCACACTCAATAGCTCTTTGTAAAAATAGTGACATACCTTCAGGCGTGTATGGTGGGTCTGAAAATATTAAGTCAAATGTATTACAATAGTTTATAGGAACGCCAAGTCTAAAATCACTATAAAGCGCAGTTATGTTCAAATTGAACTTATCAGAGTTTTCACAAATAAAATCAAGGACATTGTCGTCAATATCAACAACGCATATTGAATAATCTAGATTCAATTTATTTAAAATATATGCAAGTGCAATACTGGTAAAATCATGGTCACCTAAAAATAGAATTTTGCAAAAGTTTGTATCTACATTGTTAAAAATATACCACACCCTTTTAATCAATGTCCTAGCCGTTGCAGAAACATGGTCCAAACTTTTATTATGCATCTTAAACTGTGAGATTATATTTTCAATATCACTTTCATATTTTTCAATTTCAGAAAAGTCTAAAGTGTAATAAATTCCCGATAAATCTAGTTGTTTATTAAAATTATATTCGTCACCATCAAAACTTGCAAACTCACAAAGCACATCTTTAACAAATTTAAAACTTATGCCCGTACTTTTGCATAAATCATGAATATTTGAAAAATTCTTTGCTTTAAATAGCACACTTAAAGCAAGTTTACTGTATCCACCAAACTTTTCATAACATATACTTCTTATTTCTTGTTGTGTCATAATCACCTATCTATAAAATTAAGAATATTATTTGTCTACACGCTGATTCTTACTGCTAATTTTATCAATTTTAAAAAGAATAACACAATTACATAAATGTGTCAATTTTGTGTTTTTTACTTAATATCTACATATATACAAAAAATCATACGAAAGTGTGCCGAGAGCGCAGTTTTTGCCCCAAACATTGCCAATTTTTGTGAAACAAAAATGCACGCAATATTTTGCGTGCAAAAATAAAAAACTCACCACAAGGGTGAGTTCTTTTTAGTTTTCTGGCAATGTCCTATCTTACCGGACCGTCTCCAGTCAAGTATTTTCGGCGATGAGAAGCTTAACTTCTGTGTTCGGGATGAGAACAGGTGGACCTTCTCTCTATTGTCACCAGAAATGGTATATTTAATGGCAAAGCCACGAAATATCTATTTATTTTTGCCAGTACCCTGACAACTGCATAATCAAGCCAAATACCTGAGCTTAATTGTATATACCAAATTGTATAGATTTTGTCAAACAAAATCTTGTGATTAAGCCCTCGACCTATTAGTATCGGTCAGCTACACACATTACTGTGCTTCCACCTCCGACCTATCAACCTG
>CALWTH010000032.1 GCA_944384405.1 uncultured Clostridia bacterium | reverse complement strand
AAAAAGAAAAATAAAAAGAGAATGAAGACTAATTTTATATGAAAATATACATAATCTATACTTTTTGTCGTATTTTGGCAAAACATTTTATATACTCCTAAAATTGCAAATATTTTGAATTATTTTGGCGTCAAAAGAATATATAATAGATAGGTGAATTATGGTTTATGATGATGAAAAACTAAGTCCAAGTGCCTTTGAGCAAATGGCAAGAGAATATGCAAAAAACAGACAAAAAGCATCATTGCAATTGCTTACTTTGTTTGACGAAATTTTGTGCATAAAAAATAGTTTAAAAGTTTTTAAACTCAACAGTTTGTATTCAAAAAAACTTGACAACATTTGCAAAAATACAGACATTATTTCTTCATTTATGCAAAAAAGCAATCACCCTATCAAAGACAAAAAAATAAATAACAACTACTGCGCACTACTTGTTATGCTGATAAATAAGTCTGTTGATGCAAGAAAGTTGCTTGATAAAAATTTGGGAGAAGATGAAATAAAAGACGCCCTTGATGAAATAACAAGGACATCTGCTTCAATGTTTGGAGTTTGTAGATACAGAAAACTTCAATAAGTTAAATAAGATTGCGTTTGATTGATTCAAGCGCATTTTTTTCAAGTCTTGAAACTTGCGCCTGGCTTATACCAACTTCTTCACTTACTTCCATTTGAGTTTTTCCGATAAAATAGCGCATCATCAAAATTTCTTTTTCTTTTGAATTGAGTTTGCTAACTGCATCTTTAATGGCTATTTTTTCTGTCATGGCATCATCGCTGTTTTTTGTGTCGCTGACTTGGTCCATAACTCTCACTGCTTCATTGCCGTCACTGTATACCGGTTCGTTTAGTGACACTGTTTCACTAATTGCGTCCAAGGCAAAATTTACTTGCCGAACATCTTCACCAATCGCCGTTGCGATTTCGTCGTTTGTCGGCTCTCGGTCAAGTCTTTTTACAAGGTTCTCCCTTGCTCCAAGTGCTCTGTATGCGATGTCCCTTAAACTTCGTGACACACGAATTGAATTGTTGTCACGAAGAAAGCGTCTAATCTCACCTATTATCATAGGAACGGCATAAGTCGAAAAGCGAACGTTTAAAGATAAGTCAAAGTTATCTATCGCCTTCATAAGTCCGACACAGCCAACTTGGAACATATCATCTGACTTTTCTTTTTTGTTTGCAAATCTTTGAACGACGCTTAAAACAAGTCTTAAATTTGCAACAACAAATTCATCACGTGCAAGTTCATCTCCCTGCTTAACTTTTTTCATAAGCTCAGTGAGTTGTTCATTTGTAAGTTTTGGAAGTGTGGAAGTGTCTACTCCACATACTTTGACTTTATTTGCCATTTTATCTCCTTTGGCTTTTTATATACTTCCCAAACCAACAAAAAATATACTAAAAAATAACCAAAAATAAATGATAAAAATATATTTTTGGTATGAATTATTTAATATTTATTTTTAATTTTTTATAATGAAATAATTAGATTAAATTATTATATTTTCCATAAATCAAACTTTAAAATAAAATAAAATAAATTAAATATAAAAAATGATTTTGATTATTTAATAAAGACTTTAAAATATTTTAAATTTTTAATTAAATTGTGTGGCACGGCATGGCAGTAAACAAAGTATTTCGACGCTTTTTTTACTTAAAAATATCTGACTGCCGAAAAACGAGCAAGACGAGGCTCGCTATGTCAGGCTAGGCAGGAGTTTAGTCAACCTAAATGACTGCCAAAGACTGGCATAGCAGAAACAAAGTATTGCGAAGTTTTTCGACAGTCAGATAACTTTTTGTAAATCTTTTTTCATCTTCCCCAGCACCTTCTTCTCTATTCTTGAGATGTAACTTTGTGATATGCCCATAATGTCGGCAACTTCTTTTTGTGTTTTTTCTTCTTCGCCGTTTAGTCCGAATCTGAGCATCATTATTTGCTTTTCTCTTACATTTAATTTATCTATGATATTCCACACAATTTGTTTTTCTGCTGACTTGTCCATGCTTGATGATACACTTTCATCACTATACAAAACATCTTGGAGCAAAAGTTCGTTACCATCGCTATCCAAGTTTAATGGCTCGTCAAGACTTATTTCATTTTTTAATTTATTTGATTTTCTTAGTTGCATTAAAATTTCGTTTTCTATGCACCTAGACGCATATGTGGCGAGTTTTATTTTTTTGTCAAAATTATATGTTTGAACGGCTTTAATTAATCCTATTGCCCCTATTGAAAAAAGGTCTTCAATGTTCATACCTGTGTTTTCAAATTTTTTTGCTATGTAAACAACAAGACGCAAATTGTGTTCAATAAGCTTTTCTTTCGCACTTTTGTTGCCAAGCGAAAGCTCTTCCAAAAGAATATTTTCTTCTTCTGGTTCTAGTGGGCTTGGCAATGTTTCGTTGCCACAGATATACATGACAATGTTTTCCACTTCATCAAAAAGTGAAATATTCAAATATTTCTTTATTAAAAGTAACAATTTTTTAAACATTTTTCACCTCACTCAAATAATTTGCGTTTAATATCACATCACAATCAAGTCCTGTTATCTTCACTTTTGATAAAGCAAACATAGGATTTTTTATGCATATCTTTTGTTTTGAATTTTTTATTTCAATGCTGTCCACCAAAAACACGAGAATATTGTCTTCACCTGTCGCCGTCTTGACTTTTATGTAATGTCCATTTTTTAGCCCATTTGTGTTTTGTGTAATTAAATTTATTGCACAGTAATTTTTGCATAACTTTTCAAACACCTTAAAGCCCATTAGTGCAACAGGTTTGTTTGCACTTGGGTCAACTAAAACATTTCCTGTGTCGAGATAGGCACGAGCTTTGACGACTTTGTCATCGTTTTTTATCACCACATCATACACAAAATTTAAAATGTTTTTTTTCTTATATAAAGTTTTTTGACACTGCTTTAATAGGTATGTCACAACCATCAAGACAAACACTACTAAAATGGTTGGAAGTTTACCACTATCAAAACTTCCAAAAACGGCAAAACTTATCATAAGATTTATTCCGCCATATATTGCAGTGGTAAATAAAAACAATACAAAAAACAAAAACTGGCGCTTTTGTGTGCCTTTGTAGGCGCATAGGCAAATGATGTACCCTATTGCACATTTAAGGAGAGTTAAAAGTACGCTTGATATATTTATCAAGGGATACAAAAGTGCCACCACGCCCCCAAGCACGCTTGCGAGAATATGCCTAATTTTTGATGGTGATTGTCCAATAAGCATATGGACAATTGTCAAAATTAGGTATGTAACAAGAAAATTCTCTAGTAGTACATCTTCTATATATACTGTCATATTCTCCTAGACAATTATATAACTTGATAGCACTGAAATTGTTTGGATATTAGCACGAAATAAGACATTTTTTGAAACAAAAGCCAATGAACTTGGCATATGTTTTGTTTGCAATAAAATAAACAAAATGATATTATAAATATATTAAAGGATATGTTGAATGAAAAAATTATCTAAGATAATGTTATCAATTTTTATGCTAGCTTTTGCTGGCGTGCTGGTTGCGTGTGGTGAAAAGCCTACTACCCCAGATGCCACAGTCTACACAATTACTGCCGAAGAATCGGACTTTTATGATGTCAATGGTCAAACGCGAAGTGCAACAGCTGGGACAAGTGCATATGTGACAATCGTGCCAGAATTTGAATGCGTGCAAATTGACAAAGTGCTTTATAACGGTCAAGAATGCACTGCTGGTGAAAATAACAAATACACCTTCACAATGCCAAGTGAAAATGTCACAATAACTGTTTCCTACTCATTTGTAGATAACACAACTGACAACTTCTTGACTTGGGATGATGAAAACGCATCATCTTTCAAAGTTTTTGACAGTCAAATAGAAGGCTCATATTATGCACCTTTTGATGACGGTGAACTTGTTGCAAATGTATCAAGAACTCCATCGGGCTCAGGCGGTTACTTCACAAACCATAAGCAAACTGCATTTTCAACCAATGAAGATGTGATACCTACTAGTGCACTTAGTGTGAGCGTGACAAACGAAGGCACATCAAATAGTGCTTGCGCCTTTACAGTCAAAATTAACAGAACTCTAATAAAAGAAGGAACAACACAAATTGTGTTACTCGTTGATAATGGTCATAAATTTGGAGATTCAGCACTTTTGGTTTGCACAATAACTGTGACAAAGTAAAAACAGTTTATAGAAAATATTAAAAAACCCAAAAACAAAGTTTAGTAGTGTTTTTGGGTTTTTTATAATAAAAGTAAGAAAAATTTGTTTTTGTATCTCGCCGTTTCTCGACTATCTAATTATTTATCTTTTCCGCAGCAGTTTTTATACTTCTTTCCCGAACCACAAGGACAAAGGTCATTTCTTCCAATCTCTTTCTTTTGCTTTACTTGTGGATTTTCAGCTTTGTTAGTTGTGGCTTCTTGCACTGGGGTGAACACTCTCTGCTTTGGCATTTCGCGTTTGATTTCTATCTTTGTGTTCAAAAGGAAGGCTGTAACATCTTCATGTATTCTATCAACCATATGGTCAAACATTTCAAAGCCTTGGCGTTTGTATTCAACTACAGGGTCACGCTGACCATAAGCTTGAAGGCCGATTTCGTTTCTTAATATTTGCATCTGGTCAATGTGGTCCATCCAAAGTGAATCAACAACACGCAAAAGTATAAGTCTTTCAAACATTGAAAAGTCAACATTGACTTCTTTTGTCTTATCAACATTTTCCTGATATTTTTTATAGATTATGTCAAGAATTTTGTTTACAACATCGCTTATTTCACAGTTTTCAACAAACTCTTTTGTCACAAGATTTGTGTTTTTTGGGAACAACTTATCTTCAAGTCCGCGGTTAAGTGATTCAAGATCCCATTCAAAGTATGGCTTATCTGCATCGAGATATGTGTTGCAAATTTTTGTAACAACTTCAGGATACATCTCCATAATTTGCTCATGAACATCAATTCCATCTAGCACTTTATTTCTTTCGCCATAAATTATCTGTCTTTGCTGACTCATGACATCGTCAAATTTCAAAACTGCTTTTCTTGAAGCGTAGTTTTGTGCTTCAATACGCTTTTGTGCCATTTCAATTTGTCTTGTTAGCATACGCATTTGAAGTGGTGTTGAATCGTCAATACGCAAAAAGTCCGCAATTTTTTGAAGTCTTTCACCACCGAATCTAACCAAAAGGTCATCTTCAAGTGACAAGAAGAACACAGATGAACCTCTATCACCTTGACGTCCTGCACGACCACGAAGCTGATTATCAATACGCCTTGACTCATGTCTTTCTGTTCCGATGATATGAAGACCACCAGCGGCAATTACCTGCTCTTTTTCTTTATCTGTTGTTTGTTTAAATGAAGTGTAATACTCTTTGTAAACTTCCCTTGCGTGCAAAAGTCTTTCATCGTCACTTGGGGCAAAAGATGTTGCAAATGAAATTTCGTCTTCTTCAAACTTTTCATCACGCATCTTTTTGACAGCCATATATTCAGGGTTACCACCAAGCAAAATATCTGTTCCACGACCAGCCATGTTTGTTGCTATGGTAACAGCGCCAAGCCTACCTGCCTGAGCGACAATTTCACTTTCCATTTGGTGATTTTTTGCGTTCAAAACAACATGCTTGATTTTTGCTTTGGTAAGTGCTTCACTCAACACTTCTGATTTATCAATATTTACTGTACCAATAAGAATTGGCTGACCTTGGCTGTGTCTTTCTTTGACTTCATCAACAATAGCCAAAATTTTGCCTTTTTCGGTGCGGTAAACTATGTCATTATAGTCAATTCTTATTGTTGGCTTATTTGATGGAATGACGATGACGTCGACATTGTATATGCCATTAAATTCATCTTCTTCAGTTTTTGCAGTACCTGTCATACCACTAAGTTTGTGATAAAGCCTAAAATAATTTTGGAAGGTGACTGTTGCCAAAGTTTTGTTTTCGTCTTTGATTTTAACGCCTTCTTTTGCTTCAATTGCTTGATGAAGACCGTCGCTGTAACGTCTACCCTTCATAAGACGACCTGTGAATTCATCGACAATCAAAATTTCATCATCGCGAACAATGTAGTTCTCATCACGCTTCATAATGAAGTTTGCTTTTAACGCGTTCATTATATGATGGTCAAGTTCAAGATTGTCAACATCGCTTAGATTGTCAACTTTAAAATACCTTTCTGCCTTTTCAATTCCTTGTTCTGTCAAATGAATTGCTTTGATTTTTGCGTCAATTTCAAAATCGTCATTTTCTTTTAATGTCTTTGCGAATTTGTCAGCTGAAACATATGTTTCGCTTGACTTCATTCCACGCCCTGAAATGATAAGTGGTGTACGAGCTTCATCAATCAAGATACTATCAACTTCATCGACAATGGCAAAGTTTTGACCACGTTGAACACGTTGCCTTTTGTCAACAACCATATTGTCACGAAGATAGTCAAAGCCAAGTTCGTTGTTTGTGCAATAAGTTATGTCGCAGTCATACGCAGCCTTTTTTGCCTTTGGATCCATTCCGCTTATTGCAACACCAACAGTTAATCCCAAAAATTTATAGACTTTTCCCATCCATTCAGCGTCACGCTGAGCAAGATATTCGTTCACTGTAACGACATGAACACCTTTGCCAGAAAGTGCGTTTAAGTATGCAGGAAGAGTTGCAACAAGTGTTTTTCCTTCACCTGTCTTCATCTCGGCAATTCTGCCTTGGTGCAGTGCAACACCACCCATGATTTGAACTTTGAAGTGACGCATACCAAGTACTCTTGCCGATGCTTCTCTAACTACTGCGAAAGCATCAACCAAGATGTCATTTAATGTTTCGCCATTCTCCAAACGTTTTTTGAGTACATTTGTTTGGTCAATAAGTGTTTCATTGTCAAGTGCTTTATATTCTTCTTCTTTTGCAAGCACTTTTTCTGCTATTTTGTCTAATACTTTTAATCTTTTCTTTTCGCCTGAAAACAAGCCCATGATATTCTCCTTAACTTTATATACTTTACTACAAAAAGATATATTTTCAAAACAATTTTTAATTTTTTTGATGTGCATGTGCAACTGTTAAACAATAAACGTTTTTAGCCCCTGCCTTTTTAAGCACTTCAGCACAATTTGTAAGCGTTGAACCTGTTGTGTAAACATCGTCAATGATTAGCACATTTTTGTCTTTAAACTCACTTTTATCACTTACGGCAAAAGCACCACTAAGATTTTGTTTTCTTTGAACAAAATTTAAGTCAACTTGATTTTTTGTGTCTTTTTTCTTCACCAAATTTTCATAGCTCACCGGCAAATCAAGAAGTTTGCCAAGCAAAGTGGCAATTAGCTCACTTTGGTTATACCCACGAGCTTTTTGACGCTTTTTGCGCATTGGAACATAACAAATTATGTCGCAGTCATAATTATATTGGTGATATGCCTTAAAAAGATAGTGTGCAAAACACACGTACCAATATTTTTGATTATCAAATTTGAAATTTCTTATTGCGTTTGCTATCGCCCCATCATACAAAAACACAGATCTATTCATTTTGAAAATCTTATCTTCATGCTTGCAAAATTCACAGTATTTTGCTTGGTTTTCGATGACATCACCACATCTATTACAAATATTGCCCAAAATAAACGGCAAAGTGTTTTTGCAATTTTCACAAGTGGCAGTGCCGTCATCATCAAAAATCTCATCACCACAAAAATTGCAAGTGAAATTTTCCGGATATAATGTATTTATTGCCAAGCTATAAAGCTTTTTAAACATCTGAGCCAAACAGTTCAACCGCCTTTTTAAATGAAGTTACCAAAAAGTCAGCAAGCATGGTGAAGCGCTTTGCCGTGTAGACATTGCTCACCATTCGCCTTAAATTTTTCTTTTCGCCAACCAAAACAACCATCTTTTTTGCACGAGTTACCGCTGTATATATCAAATTTCTTGTCAAAATAAGTCCGGTGCCAGCAATAAGTGGAATAACCACAACATCAAACTCACTGCCCTGACTTTTGTGAATTGTTATTGCATACGCAAGAGAAAGCTCTGAGATTTCTGTTCTTGGATAGGTACATTCTCTTCCATCTTCAAACCAAACAATAATTTCGCCAGATTGACGATTTATTTTGTGAATGTAGCCTATATCTCCATTAAATACCCCTGCTCCCTCTTCACTTCGGTAGCCGTCACGCCTTACCCAAACTAGGTCGTAGTTGTTTGACATCTGCATGACCTTGTCGCCTTCACGAAATATTGTTGCACCAACAACCTGTTCAAGTTTTGTCGCCGAAGATGGATTGATTACATCTTGCAAGCACTTATTCAAATTCTCTATTCCAACAACGCCAGATTTTAACGGTGCAAGAACTTGTATTTTTGAAGTGTCAATTTTCATGTAGTTTGGTATTCGTTTTGTCACCATTTCTACAATCGTGTCTTTGATTACATTTAGGTCAGACTTTTCATCAAAGAAAAAGTCACGGCTTGAATTGTCAAGAACAGGCATTTGCCCACTGTTGATTAAGTGTGCATTGGATATAATTAAGCTTCCACTGTCCTGCCTGAATATTTTTGTTAAATAGTCAACATTTATCACCTTGCTTGAAAGGATATCGCTTAACACATTGCCAGCACCAACTGATGGGAGTTGGTCCTTGTCGCCAACTAATATCAATTTACAATCTCGTGGCAACGCTTTTAAAAGCGCATTAAATAGTAGCACATCAACCATTGAAACTTCGTCGACAATGACGGCGTTGACATCGAGGGGATTTGAGTCATTGTGAACAAATCTGCCATTGTCACCACGAAAGTCAACTTCAAGTCCACGATGAATTGTCTTTGCATCTTCGCCCGTGCTTTCGCTAAGCCTTTTTGCCGCACGACCCGTTGGAGCAAGCAACATAACTTTTAACTTTTGCTGACGAAGTATACTCATAATGCACTTGACAATTGTGGTCTTCCCAGTGCCAGGCCCACCTGTTATGACATTGACACCTTTTTGAACACTGTCAATTATTGCCTGTTTTTGACTAGTGTCAAAAGATATCTTGTTGAGCGCCTCAAACTGCCTTATTTCATTTGTGACATCAATATTAGTTCTTTGTGCCGACACACACAAAAGTGCAAGTTTTTGTGCAACTTGGTTTTCGGTGAAATAGTACTTTGTGAGCATAACAACATCATATGGATGCTTGAAAAAAGTTGTGACCACTTTGTCAAACACCAAATTTTGAAGTACATTTTCAAAATTGTCAGAAAATTTATCTGTGTCAAGTTCCAAAAGTTCTGCTAGGTTTTTAAAAAGTACAGATTTTGGCATGTATGTGCTACCATTTTTGTCACTGTTTTCATTCAAAATATGTAGCATACCCGCACGCATACGAAATTCACTATCTGCACTTATGCCCATGCTCCTTGCAATTTTGTCGGCAGACAAAAAGCCTATGCCGTCAATTTCTTCAACCATACGGTATGGATTTTGCTTGACATACTCTATTGTGTTATCTTGATATTTTTCATAAATTTTGAGTGCCATGTTTGTTGTAATGTTGTAACTTTGCAAAAACATGACGCTGTTTTGAAGTTTTTTTATTTCGCTAAAACTTTCGCCAATTGCAAGTGCTTTTTTTTCGCTTATGCCCCTAACTTCTGCAAGACGCAAAGGCGTGAACTCAATAACTTCCAAAGTGTTCTCTTTGAACCTGTCAACAATAGCCTCGCTTGTGACTGGGCCAACGCCTTTGATAAGTCCGCTTGATAGGTATTTTTTTATGCCGTTTATTGTGCTTGGATATATCATTTCGCTTGTGTCGACACTGAACTGTTCACCATACTTTGAGTTAGTGATAAACTTGCCATTAAGCCTAACATTTTCTGCAACATGGATAGACAAAAACTTGCCAACGAATGTCGTGTATTCATTGCCATGAGAAAGTACTGCAACGGTATAACCATTTGAGTCATTTCTAAAAATTATTTCTTCAACCGTGCCTTCAAGTATCATAACAACATTTTAAGTTAAATATAAAAAAAGTGCAACCTTTTTTATTGACAATATTTTTTTAAAATCATATCATATAGACATGAATGCAAGAAAGTTATTAGAAACAAAATCACTGTGTGAAACAATATGCGGACTGGCAAAAAGTGAAATACCAAACAACGCAATGAAAATACTGTATTTTCTTGATGAGTATAAAGATGTTCCACCTTCTTTTTTGATTTCAAAACTTGGTATTGCAAAATCAAACTTGGCACTTATTGCACAGGATATGATTAAAAAAAGACTTATTGAAAGTTACCACACAAACATTGACCGAAGAACAATAACCTATCACATAACCCAAAAAGGAAGAAATGAATTAAAAGACTACCTATCTCAAATAGAAAAAATATTCAAAAACGCCGACCCTTCCCTTGAACAAAGTTTTGACAACATTCTTGAATATCTCAACAAAAAGGTATGAACATTATTTTTCTTAATAAAAATTCACCAGCCTAGCTGGTGTTTTTTTATACAAAAAACACGTAAGTACTTTTTACTTGCGTGTTTTCTGATTAAAAATCATTACACATTTTTTGTCCAGGTGTCGTGAACATAGGTTGATGTTAAATATGTTGCCATTGTACTTGGATTACTTAATTCGGTTGATGTTATTTGAGTACTTGAAGGATTAACTGTCCATGGAGTTGTTGTATCTTCAAAAATTACTGAGTTTAAATTGGTATTCGTCATAAAAGCAGCGGATTTTATATTACTAACATTGCTTGAAATATTAATACTGGTCAAACTAAAGCAAGCATGAAAAGCAGAACTTCCTATACTTTCTACACTATTTGGTATTGTGATGCTGGTCAAACTATGGCAACTATCAAAAGCATAATCTCCTATACTTGTTATATCACTTTTCCCAAAAACAACATTTGTGATAAGTTGGTTAATATTGGCTTCATACCATGCTGGGTAGTCTGAAACTTCTCCTCTTATTGTCAATGTACCATTTACAAAATCATAAGTACTATTATCTGTTGTGCTATATGTTACACTTTTAAATTGACAATCAAGAAAGGCAGAATCTCCTATACTTTTCACACTATTTGGTATTGTGATGCTGGTCAAACTAGAGCAACCATAAAAGGCAGAATCTCCTATACTTATCACACTATTTGGTATTGTGGTACTGGTCAAACTGCAACTAGAAAAAGCATAATCTCCTATACTTGTTATTGACCTATCACTAAACACAACATTTGTGATAAGTGGGTTAATATTGGCACTATACCATGCTGGATTGTCTGAAACTTCTCCTCTTATTGTCAATGTACCATTTACAAAATCATAAGTACTATTATCTGTTGTGCTATATGAAACACTTTCAAATTGACAATCATCAAAAGCAGAATTTCCTATACTTTCTACACTATTTGGTATTGTGATGCTGGTCAAACTAGAGCAACTATCAAAAGCAGAACTTCCTATACTTGTTATTGACCTATCACTAAACACAACATTTATGACAAGTGGGTTAATATTGGCACTATACCATGCTGGGTTGTCTGAAACTTCTCCTCTTATTGTCAATGTACCATTTACAAAATCATAAGTACTATTATCTGTTGTGCTATATGTTACACTTTCAAATTGACAACCATAAAAGGCCCGATCTCCTATACTTTCCACACTCTCTGGTATTGTGATACTGGTTAAGCTAGAGCATCCAGAAAACGAAAAACCTCCAATTGTTTTAAAAGTTTTTGGAAGGTAAACATCTCTAATTGCTGTGCGGTCAAACGCATATCCTGCAGGATACATATGACCTTTTGTCCCCACAACATTTTTCGGCTGATTTTCTTCCTCAGCATATGGTGGTGGAACAATTGATGGGACAATAACTCTTGTGTCAGTGCCTGTATAGTCACTTACTAAATATCCACCGTCCGTTTCGCTGTATTCAAATGCAAGTCCTTCGGTCGCGTATTGGTCAAGATTTCCACGTGTGACAGACAAACTAACACCACTGAAATCAACATCAGCTGATTGTGCTGGTTGGTCTAAGCCAAGTGCAAATACATAACTCATCACTCCATTTGTTTCGCCACTCTTTGCTGGTATGTTCTCCATCGTCCTATATGGATATATAGCACTATTTGAACCTTCTAGGTCATAAAGCGAGTCAAGGTCAAGTATTGCATTTATCTCTTCTTCGGCATAGTTTGTGACTAGTATTGCAATGTAGTGAACATATGCCTTCTCCTCACCTGACGTATTTGAATATGCCCCATATGTTATGTTGAGTTCTGAACCTCTCAGTGGCAAATTCTCTCCACCAACATTGTTCAATGAACTTTGTTCGTCACGGTCTGATATCAATTCCGTAACACCATCTATTGATGTCG
>CALWTH010000031.1 GCA_944384405.1 uncultured Clostridia bacterium | reverse complement strand
ATGATTAGACCGCATATCTATTATGCACGAAATTTTAAATTCTGGACTATATTTTTTAAATTTACTTCCTTTCTTCGCCATAAAAAAGTGAACCTCCTTGAGTGTCCAACTTTTGGGGTTCACTTCAACGTGTGATTTAATTTTTTATATTAGTCTTTTGCTATAAGTTTAAAGTCCACTCTATTCTTTTCATCAATTTTAATGACTTCAACTTCAACCTTGTCTCCAACTTTTACGACATCTTCAACTTTTTTGACTTTTTGGTCACTAAGTTTACTTATGTGAATCATACCTTCTTTGCCCTGAGCAACTTCAACAAAAGCACCAAACGTTGTTGTTTTAACAACTTTTCCAGAATAGATTTTTCCAACTTCAAAATCTTCTGCAATGTTTAGTATAATTTCTTTTGCTCTTTGTGCCATATCTGCATCAGGAGTTGCAATGAACACTCTTCCATCATCATCGATGTCGATTTTAACATTTGTTTCAGCAATGATTTTGTTTATGACTTTTCCACCACTACCGATGACATCTTTGATTTTGTCAGGGTTAATATTGAATGTTATTATCTTTGGAGCATACTTTGAAAGCTGTGCTCTTGGTTTTGAAATAACCTGAAGCATCTTGTCCATAATGTACAATCTGCCTTCACGAGCTTGGTTTAGTGCTTGCGTTAGTATTTGCTTGTCAATTCCTTTGATTTTAATGTCCATTTGAATTGCAGTGATACCCTTTGTTGTACCTGTAACTTTAAAGTCCATATCCCCAAAGAAGTCTTCAAGGCCTTGAATATCGCTAAGAACGGAGACTTTGTGTGACTCTGTATCTTTAATTAAGCCCATTGCTATACCTGCAACTGGAGCACTGATTGGAACGCCTGCGTCCATAAGTGCCAAAGTTGAACCACATGTTGATGCCATTGATGACGAGCCATTTGATGATAACACTTCACTGACCAGTCTAATAGCATATGGGAATTTTTCTTCTGATGGTATCACTGGAACCAAAGCTCTTTCAGCCAAAGCGCCGTGACCAATTTCGCGTCTGCCTGGAGAACGAAGAGGTTTTGCCTCGCCTGTTGCATATGGTGGCATGTTGTAATGGTGAATGTAGCGTTTAACTTCTTCATCTTCGTCAAGAACTTCAATTTCCTGAGCTTCTGAAATTGGGCCTAGTGTACATGTTGTCAAAACTTGCGTTTGACCTCTTGTGAATACGCCCGTTCCATGTACTCTTGGAAGAACGCCAACTTCACACCAAATAGGACGAATTTCTGTGAGTTTTCTTCCGTCAGGTCTAATTCCCTGCTCAATAATTTTCTTTCTGACAATCTTTTTTGTCAATGCATAAAGCACATCGCCAATTTCACGCTCCCTGTCTGGGAAAATCTCAGCAAAGTGTTGTTTTACTTCTTCGTCAACTTGGTCTTGATTTTGTTGTCTTGTATGCCTATCAAAAGTGTCAAGGGCTTTAACAAGTTTGTCATAAGCATATTCTTCAACTGCATTTTTGACATCATCTTTTGGTAAAAATGATTGATATTCACAAACTGGCTTGCCAATTTCTTCTTTTATTTTTAATTGGAATTCAACTTGCTTTTTAATTTCTTCATGTGCGAACATTATCGCGTCAATCATCTCTTGTTCAGGGACTTCATTTGCACCGGCTTCAACCATTAAAATTGCATCATGTGTTCCACTTACAGTTAAGTGCATATTGCTACTTTCACGCTCTTTCTCATTGGCGTTCACCATTAATTTTCCATCAACACATGAAACTAAAACTGAACCTGTTGGGCCTTGAAATGGTATATCAGAAATTGTAAGTGCAATTGAAGAACCAAGCATTGCAAGTGGCTCTATTGCAACATCAGGATCGACAGAAAGAGCTGTTGCCACAACTGAAACATCATTATAAAATCCCTTTGGGAATAATGGTCTAAGTGGTCTATCTATAAGTCTTGAAATAAGAATTGCCTTATCAGCAGGACGACCTTCCCTTCTTTTATATCCGCCAGGAATTTTACCAACAGAATACATCTTTTCTTCAAAGTCAACACCGAGAGGGAAAAAGTCAATTCCGTCACGTGGCTGTTTTGCCATTGTAACATTGACCATAACAACTGTTTCACCGCATCTAACTATGCAAGAACCATTTGCCTGTTCACAATATTTCCCTGTTTCGACTGTAACTTTTTTTCCGCCAATTTCTGTTTCAAAAATTTTTGCTACACTACTCATAAATTACCTCATTTTATAAAAATAAAGAGGGAATAATCCCCCTTAAAAAACATACTATCTTATATTTAGTTGTTTTTTTAGTTCACGATATGCATTGATATCTTTTCTTTCAAGATAAGCTAAAAAGCCTTTTCTTTTACCAACAAGTTTCAAAAGTCCACGTCTTGAATGATTGTCTTTTTTATTGACTTTAAGATGTTCTGTTAATTCATTGATTCTTTCTGTTAAAAGTGCAATTTGAACTTGTGCAGAACCGGTATCATTTTTAGACTGTGCATATTTAGCTATTATCTCTTGTTTTTTTGCTTTATCCATAAATCCTCCTTAAAAAATTACGCCATAGACAAAGAATACCGATAGAGGAAGTCGCGTACCTGTGCCATAGGACAAATAAATAATATCATAGCGAAAGTTAGATGTCTAGTATTTTTATGAAAAAAGTTTTGTCTTTTTATCTATCATTTCGTCTAATCTCTCTATATATTGCTTAATGTCTTTTGCATTTGACTCACGCTCAATTCTATTGTCTAAACTAAACACTCTTTTTGATATTCCACCAGCGCCACATGCAAGCACAGAAAGACATTCCTCCATTGTGTCAACATTAAATAGACATATATGTTCTTTATAATAACCTACATTTTCTTGACCATCAAGCTGATTTTTTTGTCTGTACAGATAATAAGGTTTGTAACCATTGTCATGAAGGACATTTTCTGCATATGAAATCATTTTGTCAACAAGTTTATTTTCTGTTTTTGGTTTATCTTCGCTAAGCAATGATCCCCTTTTTATTGCAAGAGTATGGACGGTAACATTATCAGGTGCTAATAGCATAAGAGTGTCAACTGTTTTTTTGAATGAAGTTAATGAATCTTTTGGAAGTCCTGCAATTATATCCATATTGACAACAAAATCATAGTTAAGCGATAATTTATATGCCAAAACTGTATCTTTTACAGTGTGCTTTCTTCCAATTCTTTTAAGGGTTGCATCATTAAACGATTGGGGATTAATACTTATACGAGTAACATTATGCTTTTTTAGAACATCAAGTTTTTCTTTTGTTATTGTGTCAGGGCGACCACATTCAACAGTAAATTCGCTAACCGGATAATTCAAATTATCCAATAGCATATCAAGTTGCTCTGCACTAAGTACAGTTGGTGTACCACCACCAATATATATAGTTCTTAAAACATAGGCATTATCTTGAATTATTTTTTTTGTTGCGTTAATTTCTTTAATTAGTGCTTTCAAATAGTCTTCAATTATATCTTTTACTGCATCATATTGCGATGAGATAAAAGAACAATAAGAACATCTCGTTGGACATATTGGAATGTTGATATAAAGATCGACAAGTTTGTCATTTCTTATTATACATTTTTGATTTTGAATAACCATTTCAACAAGTCGTGCTTTGTCAGATGAAAGCAAAAAATTTTCCATAAGTGCTTGTTGCAAAAGATATGGAGGAACACCTTGATTTATAAGGTCATAACCAATTTTTGTTGGTCGAACACCTGTCAGCGCTCCCCATGGCATGTTTTTATCAAAGTGCTTTGAAAGCATTTTGTATAAACTGAGTTTTGCAAATCTTTTTATTTGCCTTTTTTCATCAAGAGAATCACCATTTTTTTGGTCGATTGTTCTGTGCTCAGAAAACTCAAATTTTCCCTGACTATCTTCAACCACATATTGATTAGTAACATCGTTTTTGTCGCGAATCATCTTATGTTTTAGTGAAGGCAATTCATCATTTAAAATAGCATCTGGATAATAAAGGTGCATAACATCGTATAAATCGTTTTTTATTGCATCATAGTTTGTATCAATAATCATTTAATTACCTGCCCTGAATACTTCTTCAACACCACTTATTAATTTAATTGTATTGATTAATTTTGTGATGTCATCAAGTTTTTTCACTTCTGTTTTTAAAGTGGTGTTTATTTTGTCTATGGAAACTTTTGTGTCTAATCCCAAAATTTTATATCCTGCTCCCAAAATTTCTTGTGTTAGTTTAGCCAAAAATCCGTCTGATGTTGCTGAAATTATTTTTATGACAACAGAAGTCGTTTTTGAAGTTGCACTATCGTCCCAAACTGCATCAATAAGACGTTCTGGCTCTAAATAATTCAAGTTTGGACAATCTTTTCTATGTATTGTAACTCCTCTTCCACGAGAAATATAGCCGACAATGTCTTCGCCATAAACAGGATTACAGCAGCCGGCATATCTTATCAGCATGCCACTATCACCATCAACTAAAACGCCGTCTTTGTTTTTCTTTATTAAAAGTGATGGCGATGTATTTGTCTGAGTCGTAAGCGTTTCATTTGGATGGTCATTTTGGTATAGCTGACAAAGTTTGTTGCACACGTTATTTGCGGAAACAGAGCCATAACCTATCGCTGCGAATAATTCTTCTTTTGTTTTAAACGCAAATTTAAAGTTGTTCATATCAAGATACTTGTCAATTAATATTTTTGCAGGAGAATATCCCCTGTTCTTTATACCCTGTTCAAGCATTGACAAGCCCATCTTTATATTTTCTTCTTTAAGTTCGTGTTTAAAATAACTATTAATTTTTGATTTAGCTGTTGAAGTAACGACAATTTTTAACCAGTCTTTTGATGGCCCTTTTGAATTTTGTGACGTAATTATTTCGACTATGTCACCATTTTGTAATTTTGTTCCAAGTGGTTTGATTTTGCCGTTTATCTTTGCACCAACACACATATTTCCAACTTGTGAGTGTATTGCATATGCAAAATCCAGCGCTGTTGCACCTTCGACAAATTCAAGCACTTTGCCTTTTGGTGTCTGAACAAAAATTTGACCTTCGCAAAGATTTGTCTTTAATGTGTCTATGAACTCTTCACTGGAAAGATCTTTGGAACTCTCCATAATTTCTCTAAGCCAAGATATCTTTTTGTCAAGTTCATTTTCAAATCCGCTCTTCTTTTCTTTATAAAGCCAGTGAGCAAATACACCATATTCTGCAAGTTTATGCATTTCAAATGTACGAATTTGGATTTCAAGTGGTCGTTTGTTTTCAGCGATAATTGTAGTATGAAGCGATTGATATCCATTTGGCTTTGGAAGAGCAATATAGTCTTTAATTCTGCCTTCCATTGGCCTATATATTGCGTGAATTTTGCCAAGCACTGCATAACATTGATCAACATTATCCACAAGCACTCTAAGTGCAATTAAGTCATAAATGTTTGCTAAACTTTCACCTTTTGTCTTAATTTTTCTATATATGCTTGAAAAGTGCTTTTGGCGTGCCATAATCACTGCATTTTTAAGCCCAAGCTCGTCCAAAATTTGTTGCAATCTTTTTTTAGTTATATTTATTTGTTCTTCATTTGCATCTCTTTGAAGCATGACGCTTTTTGACAAATTCTCATAAGTTTTTGGACTTAAAAATTTCAAACAATAGTCTTCCAAGTTTGATTTCAACGAGTTTAATCCTAGTCTTTCAGCCAATGGCGCATAAATATCTTTAATGTTGATAAGCGTTTGTTTTTGTTCTTTTGTAATTGGCAAAGTATATTCTGAAATCTCATAGAGCATTATATAAAGTCTTATAACAATAACTCTGACATCACTGCTCATGGCAATGAACATATTTCTTATTTCGTCAGCCTGCTCTTGTTTTGACATACCTTCAGTGATAATAAACGCACTTTTTAATATATTAAAAATTTTCAATGTGTCTTCATCAACACCTTGTTCAAAATTATAACCACATTCATATGCAAGATAAGCGATAATAGAATGTAAATCAAGTCTAAAATCAATTAACGACTTAACTATTTCAAAAGTTCTTTTAGGTTTATTAAAATTGCATTTTAAAATAGATTGTATTAAATTTTTTTCATTTTCATTTAATTTAAAATTATCTGATATTAATTTTTCAATTGCCTGCATAAACCCTCCTTATGAAATTCAATGTGTTATATATTTTTGAAGAATATAAATTTGTTTTTGTTTTTTTATCTATTTCAAAATAAAATAGTCCATCTTTTTTATTAATGTTTATTATTTTTAATTCTGATAAAATATAGAAATATGCCAAAAAATTATTAAAACTAATATTAATTTTACTATCTCTAACCAGTGCAGAATAAACAGCAAAAACGCCGGTAAAACCTGAGTTTTCAAGCTTTAAAATATTTTTATAAAATTTAGTTAATTCCATACGACTTAAATTTAAAGATAAAATTAATTTTAAATTATTTTCATTATTTTTTGGAATATAAATTTGAGCATTTGAAATTTCATTTATTTTATTTAGATATCCGCTATCATAAATTTCATCTAAAAAAACAATTTTTTTGCAATTCTTTGCAAATTCAAGGTCGCTAGGACAAAGTATTAAACAATTAAAGCCTGTTGGAACTTCATCTATGATATTAATATCAAATATGTTTGTTAAGTCATAAGTGCTTATGAATTTTTTATAAGTTTGACAATTATAAGCAACAAAAGTTGTTCCAAAGGTAGTTGTTGAACAATCCACTATAAAATTCAACAACTCATTTTCGTCATAATATGAAAATTTTGGTTGATTTTTTAAATTAGAATATTTTAATTGCGAAAGTTTAAAAGCGTTAAGATATTTGTCGGCACTCTTTTTTATTTCATTTGACGATTCAAATGTCTTTACAATCCCCTTAAAACTTTTCTTTCTCTTTTCTTGTAGTTCAAAAATAAATTCAAATTCTGATGCAAAGTTTAGTTTACCTATATGTTTAATATAATTAAAAAATAATAAACTTAATTTGCTGTTAATTCCAATATATGCATGAAGAGAGTTGGGTTTTAATGGATGCAATTTTAAACTCTTTGTCCTTACTAAAAACTTAGGCTTTGAATTTTCACAACCACATGGTTCTAGCAAGTTTAAGTCATTATAAAATTTATCTGTCAAATCATTTTCGCTAAGTTCAAGGTCGTAGTATTCAATTGGTACAAAAGCTCTGCTATTGATATTTTCAAACATGAATGAATTTACACGATTGCAAAACTCATCAAAATGTTTAACATTCAAAGTTAGTCCTGCAGCAACTTTGTGTCCTCCAAATACATCAAGAATATCATGTACAGAACTTAAAACTTGATGAATATTAACATCATCAATACTTCTTGCCGAGCCTTTTAGTGTGTCACCAGTTTGCGATAGTAAAATTACAGGTCGATTGTATATATCTAAAAGCCTAGAACAAACAATTCCGAGTATTCCACTATCCCAGTTTTGTGATTTTAATATGATTGCTGGTAACTCAGACATATTTTTATTTTTTAACATCTCTTCACAATCGTCAAAAACTTTATTGCATAATTCTTGCCTTTTTGTATTACATTCGGTTATTTTATTAATTAGTTCGTGTATTTTTTGTATGTTTGTTTCTAGCATAAGTTTAAGAGAAATAGAGGCATCGCCCATTCTCCCTGTCGCATTTAATTTTGGTGCAATTTTAAAGGCAATGGCACTTGCATCAACATGATCTAAATTAATTTTATTTTGTTTGAATAGTAGTTTCAACCCAATAGGCAAATATTTGTTTAAACATGTTAAAGCCTTTGATACAATTACCCTATTCTCATCTTTTAATGGAACAATATCAGCAATAGTTGCTATGGCGGCGATAGGCAAAAATTCCTCACAATCATCTTTCATCATTGCCTGTGCAATTTTAAAAGCCACACCAGTTCCACATAGACCATTAAATTTATATTGTTGATTTGGCAATTTTGGATTAACTACAATAGTTTGTGGCAAAACTTCTGGTAGTTCATGGTGGTCAGTAATTATTATATCAATACCAAGTTTTTTGCAATATTCAACTTGTTCATAACAAGTTATACCGCAGTCAACAGTAATTATTAACTCAGGTGCAAATTGCGTATTGATTTTGTCAATAACTTCGTTTGTCAATCCATATCCGTCTATAAAACGATTTGGAAGATAATAGTCAGCATCATTACCAAGTTTTTTTAACATTTTTAACATTATTGCTGATGCCGACATTCCATCAACGTCATAGTCACCAAATACCAAAATACGCTTTTTATTATTTATAGCCCATTTGATTTTTTCTACACATTCTTTCATTCCCAAAAGTTTGAAAGGATCAACAAAGTTTTGCTCTGTTGGCGTCAAAAAAGTTTTTATATCTTCGGCATTTGTGTATCCCTTTGAAAATATAATCTCCATAACTTTAGGATCAACATTAAATTGTTTGGAGTACTCTAAAATACGAGTGCTATCAGCACTTTCATTGTAATATTTTAATAATTTCATAAATCAACCCTTCTGCAAATAGCAGAAATCACCTTATGGCACAATTATACAACACAAAACCTATTATTCAAAATGATATATAAAAAAATCCGCATCAAATTGCGGATTTTTCAGTTTTGTTTTCTTTTTCTTCAGTTTCAACAATGACTTCAGGTTGTTTAGTGATATCCTCTTCTGCGAGTTTATCTTCTTTTATAACTTGCCTATCTTGTTTTTGTGTTTTTAAATTTTTTCTTTTAATATAAGTCAATGACCATAGTCCTGGCGTTATAAATAACGAAGACAAGAACACTTCAATGACACCAATAAGGCATGGTAAAGACAAACTTCTAACCTGATAGGCTGGAATAACTCCTATTAATAGCGCAAACAATATCATAATAAGAGCAATAGAAAGCTTTTTAATTATGCCATATCTTGTTGTGATATTAGCAATTTCTTGAATACTTGATTTAGCATATTTTTCTTGCTTGACGTTTGAATTTGCATCATTAACAAAAAGATACGTATTTATAATTGAATATACAGCAACAAAAGCCAAAGCAATTATTGATGACATTTCAATAGGAATTCTTAAAGCAAACACCAACGAGATTGTTATTACAATATCCAAAATAGAAATAAACAATGACAAAAAACCAGCTGTTGTTCCATGTCTTATCCAAATGTAAATCATACTACATATAATTGCAACAAGTACAGCAAGTGCTGTTGATGTTAAAACGGCAGGATCAACATTTGCTTCAAAGTTATCAACTTGTACAAATTTTTCAAGGTCGTCCTGGGCTGTTTGCGAATGAAAAGCCTGTATTAAATCATTTCTTAGCGAATCAATAACATCAGCATCAACCCTTGCAAATCTAACAACTATTGCATCGCCATAATAATTTGTTGTTTCTTTTTGATATACAAGACCATGAACATTGTTTTGTGCTAGGACTTCATCTAAAGTTGTTTTTGCTTTGTTGTAATTTTCAGAAATGGACAAATCTTCATCAACAACGACAGTAGCAACAGTACCGCCGCGAAAGTCAAGGCCTAAATTGATGTTAAAGCATAATGTAAGCACTAATGCCAAAACTATTATGAAAAGAGGGGCTATTAAATGATACCAAAAATTTTGTACAAACCCATAATTACTATTTTCTATTTTATTTCTAAGATTAGTCTTCATTTGACGCCTCCCTCTTAAAAGCCAAGTGAGTTTCTTTGGTGCTATTTAGAGGCAAATACCACTTGGTGAAAAGTCTTGTGACACAATATACTGAGAATATAGACAATAAACCACCAATAAACAAACCTATAGCAAATGACTTTAATAAATCAAAACCAACAAAGTATAGTGCACAACTTCCTATAAGTGCAATCGCCATAATATCTAAAATTGTAAATAAACTATCTTTGTATGCAAGTTTAAATGAAAGTGATATTTTTCTACCCATTCTATACTCTTTTTTCATTTTTTCAAAAAGTATAATATGGCAAAGCACAGTCAAGCAATATCCAAGTATGCAACCAACTATTCCACTTAGTGATAAAGTGACTATTGGTAATGCTTGAAGCAAGAACAAATATAATACAACATTTACAAGACTTGTTAATAGTGAAATTAATCCAAGATCTCTATATCTTATAACCATAATTATTGAAGTCAAGACAAAAGCAATCAATAACGCAATGCCAACATAAAAGACAGAATTGTAACCGAGATAAGCAGTAGTTACGCCATTGTCTTTTAAAGTCAACTCAACATCAAGTGAGCCCATAAGAATATTGACGGCATACATATTTGCTTGACTTTGAGAGGTTACTGATGAAAGTGGCATAAATGTTGCCCCTGTTGTCACCTGTTTTGTTATGCCATTGAAAGAACCGAGTTGTTCACCATCATCAGTATAAAAATATACAGTGTTTCCATTACTTGCAACATATTCAGTGAGTGCTTTGTATTGTTCTTTTCCTAAATCATTAAATTCAATATAAACACCATATGAATATGAAGTTGATGTTGAAGAAGCACTTGATGCTTGATATGTTCCAAGACATCTTTTGATGGTGCTAGAGTTAATATCATATTTAGTTTCTTCTTCTGTTGCTTCACCGCGAATAATAATTTCAGTGCGAGTACCAATTGCTTCCATCAAATCAGAACTTGTATCAGATTGAAGTGTTTGTACTCTTATTTCACTGTCATTTTGAACACCAACTTGGTTGTATTGTCCACCAAACGAATAAAGTACATTTCTAACAAAATCGACTGTGGAATCCAAGTCATCTTGTGTGATTGTTGCATCAGAAGAAATTGGTGCTACATCAAACACTGCTGTTTGACCAGAACCAATATCATATGATAGTGAAATTGCTCCAGCAAACCCAGCATAATCATTTACATAAAAAGGTATTTTAAAAGTAGCGAATGATAAAAACAAACCAATTGCAACAAGTATTGAAACAAGCACATAGTTTGCTATAGAAAATTTTTTAGCCATTATATCTCCAATTATTACTAAGTAATTATAAGTAAATAGTTTGTAATAGTCAAACATTTTTTTTACTTTGTAATAATTTTAGACACTTTTTGTTTAAAGCACACATAAAAAAAACAACCATTAGTTAAATTGTTTAGAAAAAATATCCAGACTGCTTAAAAACAAACAAGACGAACTTTGCCTTAATTATTGCTTTGTCTTAAATTTTATATATATGAACATTATCTTTACGCTCGTTCTCTTCTTTTCCAAAAGTTATATTTTTTTGAAAAACTTATTATTTGCTCCGAGCAAAAGATATGATCATATTTACACTAATAAGCGTTTTAGTATAACCAAAGCAATATAATTTATGTCGTTTTTTTACAATCTAGATAAACTTAGGTTGCCATATTTAATTTATTTTTTTCTAAGATTAACAGCAATTATTCCGCAAATGCCACCAACAATTGCCCCAAATAAACAATCATTTATAAGTGTTATTCCGAAGTCAAAATGTCCATCAAGAATAGAAAAAGCCAAAAAAGCCGTTATTGTAAACATAAGTCCTATGACAAGCCCAGAAATTAACCCCATGTCTTTTGACTTTTTTAGTGCAACAAATGTACCCAATAAAATCGAAATAGTCTTTATGACTTGATTAATTGGCCTGATCAATGAATCACTAATACTTACAAAACGCAAAATAAAAGCAAAAATAAGTATCCCTATTAAACAAACAGAAAGCGCGTATAAAGCACCCTTTAATGTGGTTAAAAAAAATGAAACTTTTTCATCATCACCACTAACAGTTTTATTTTTAGTTTTTACCATAAAAATATCTCCTTGTCCACACCATATAGATATGAATAAGGAGAAATGTTTATGCTAAGTTTTTATTTTTGTTTCTTTTTAGTTTTTGATGGTTGTTCATCATCTTTTGTTTGACTTTTTTCATCTTTTTCTGTATCTTGCTCTTTTGTTTGCTCAGTTTCATTAGATGATTTTGTCAAATCTTCTGGCATTTCAATTACGTCATTTTCTGCTTTGTCTTTTGTTTCAACTTTTTGGTCTTTTTTCTCAGGTAAATTTTCAACAATAGGATTGCTTAAATTATAATATATTGATCTAATATCCACACACATATATCCTTTGTGCTTTTCATCACCTGTTTCAATAGTTAAAGTTTTGTATCCTTGCTTGTTACTGTCAATTCCAACGACTTTGCCTATAACCCCGGCAGATGTTAATACAGTGTCACCCTTTTTAATTGCGTCCATCATTTTTTGTTGAGACTCCATTTCTTTTTTATTTTTTGCTCTCATTAAAAATGGTGAAACAATAAGCACCAAAAGTAGTACCCCAAGAAGAATCCAAGATCCAACACCAACGTCAGCCAAAATTAAACTCATAATTTACCTCCAAATTATAGATAACATGACAAAATTACAACTATTAATATGAAAATTATTGGAACAGCAATTTCTGTTAAAGATGCAAGTAATATTGCCATAATTTCTCCTTTTATATTATCACATAAAATATTAAAATCAAAACATATTTTTGTCTATATTTTATAATTTTTAAGATATTCTGCCTTAAAATCAAGTAGTCTATCTTCCCATATTGCTTGTTTTATTTGTTCTGTTAGTTTGATTAAATGTCTTAAATTATGAATTGACAACAACTCTGCTCCGAGCATCTCACCTGCGTTAATAAGGTGTCTAATATATGAGCGAGTGTAGTGCTTGCAAGTATAGCAATCACAGTCATCTTCAATTGGACGAAAGTCTTCTTTAAATTCAGCGTTGCGTATGACAAGTTTGCCGTTTTTTGTAAAAGCAGTCCCATTTCTAGCAATTCTTGTTGGCAATACGCAATCCATCATATCAATTCCTCTTGCATAACCTTCAAGAAGGCAGTCCGGACTTCCAACCCCCATAAGATATCGTGGCATATCTTTTGGCATGAGTGGCATCATAAAATCCAACATGTCATACATTACTTCTTTTGGCTCTCCAACACTGAGTCCACCAATAGCAATACCACACTTAGCATATGGAACACAATCTTGAATACATCTTTGTCTTAAATCTTTAAAAAAGTTTCCCTGCACAATTGGAAAAAGCATTTGATTTTCATTTTTTTGGACATTGTAACATCTTTCAAGCCAATTTTTTGTAATATCGGCAGATTTTTTTGCCTCTTCATATGTTGCACCATAGTTTGAACAAATATCAAAAGCCATAATTATGTCTGCGCCGAGATCATTTTCAATTTGCATTGCCCTTTCAGGACTAATAAAAAGTTTCTCCCCACTTAAATGTGAATTAAAAGTAACGCCTTCTTCTGTTATTTTTCTAAGTTTAGACAAAGAAAATACTTGAAATCCACCACTATCTGTTAGTATTGGTCTATCCCAATTCATAAAATGGTGAAGTCCTCCTGCTTTTTTTACAATCTGCTCCCCAGGTCTTAAAAAAAGATGATAGGTGTTGGATAAAATAATTTGTGCCCCAACATCTTTAAGATCTTCAACTCTAAGTCCCTTAACTGTTGCTTGCGTCCCAACCGGCATAAAAACAGGCGTTTCAATATCACCATGTGGAGTATGAAAAACTCCTATTCTTGCTCCAGACTGTTTACATACTTTTTTTACTTCAAAACTAAAATTCATATATTACCTACTGTATAAACATTGCATCACCAAAACTAAAAAAGCGATATTTTTCTTTGACTGCTAAATTGTATAGTTCAAGAGTTTTGTCAACCCCAAGCATACTTGCAATTAGCATTATCAAAGTGGATTGTGGAAGATGGAAATTGGTGATTAAAGCATCGACAACTTTCATTTTGTATGGGGGATAAATAAATATACTTGTTTCTTCGCTTCTTGCTGACAAAACGCCATTTTCATCACAAGCACTTTCCAAAACTCTAACGCTTGTAGTACCGACTGCAATTATTCTTCTTCCCTGCTTTTTTGCCTCGTTAATATAATTTGCGACTTCTTGTGTTATAACATAATATTCAGAGTGCATAGCATGATTTAAAATATTGTCTTCTTTCACTGGTCTAAAAGTTCCAAGTCCAACATGCAGCATGACTTCGAGCACAACAACGCCTTTTTCTTTTACTTTTTCAAGGAGTTCTTTTGTCCAATGAAGTCCAGCCGTTGGTGCGGCACTTGATCCCTTTTGTTTACTATAAACAGTTTGATATTGTTCGTTATCTTCAAGTTCTTTCTTTATATAATGAGGAAGAGGCATAGAGCCAAGTTTCTCCAAAATTTCTTCAAAAACGCCTTCATACTCAAATTTTACTTCGCATATGCCTTCATCTTTTATTTTTGTTATAATAGCGCTTAAATTGTCAGCAAATTTAATTACAGTTCCAATTTTTAAACGCTTTACAGGCTTTGCAAGAATTTCCCAATTATTCAAATCTAAACGCTTCAATAGTAAAAATTCAATTTTTGCACCTGTTTCTACTTTGACTCCATAAAGTCTTGCTGGAATAACTCTTGATGTGTTTAACACCAAGACATCTCCTGGATTTAAGTAATCGACAATATCACGAAATATTTTGTGTTCAACTTTATCTGTTTTGCGGTCATACACAAGTAGTCTTGCACTATCTCTTGGCTCTTTGGGAGTTTGTGCAATAAGTTGTTCTGGCAAATAATAATCATATGTTTTTTTATTCAATAAATCATTCATCTTCGTCATTTACACTTTTATAAATTTCTAGGGATTGTCGTTTTTCATCGCTAAGTGCCAAACCTAGATGCTCATACGCTTTAGGTAGTGCAACTCTTCCTCTTGGAGTACGAGCGATAAAGCCAAGTTGCAATAGATATGGTTCGTAAACATCTTCTATTGTTGCGTTATCTTCACCTGTTGCAGCACTTAACGTGTCAAGTCCGACTGGTCCACCACCAAATTTTTTTATAATACTTTCAAGAATTCTTCTATCAACAAAATCTAGTCCAAGTTCATCAATTTCCATAAGTTTTAATGATTTTTCAGCAATATCTTTTGTTATTTTTCCTTCGCCAATAACTTCTGCAAAATCTCTTACGCGTTTAAGCAGTCTATTTGCAAGTCTTGGTGTTCCTCTACTTCTTGAAGCCAAGCAATAACTTGCATCATCATCAATATCAATGCCAAGAATTTTACTTGAACGCTTTATTATTACCATAAGTTCCTGTGGACTATATAATTCAAGCCTACAAATAACTCCAAACCTATCTCTAAGTGGGCCTGTTATCATACCTGCACGAGTTGTTGCTCCAATTAGTGTGAAAGGCTGGATTTTTAATCTCATATTTTTTGCAGAAGGACCTTTGCCAACTACAAAATCCAAAGCAAAATCTTCCATAGCAGGATACAAAATTTCTTCAACAGATTTATTCAAACGATGAATTTCATCAATAAACAATACATCACCTTTGTTCAAATTGGTGACAATTGCCGCAAGGTCGGCAGCATGTTCAATTGCTGGACCTGAAGTTATTTTTAACTGTGAACCCATTTCATTTGCTATAATGTGACTAAGCGTTGTTTTTCCTAGTCCTGGTGGGCCATACAAAAGAACATGATCCAATGTATCATTTCTTTTTTTTGCAGCTTCTATATACACTTTTAAAGTGTTTTTAATTTTTTCTTGCCCCACATAATCGTCCATTGTTCGTGGACGCAAAGAATTTTCTATTTCGAGTTCACTAGCGTTTTTTGTGCTTGTAATAAACCTATTGTCAGTTGCCATCAGTTACCCATTCCTCTTAAAACTTTTGTTATAATTTCTTCAACACTTGCACATTGTTTTGCATTTTCACGAGCCAAACGATATGCTTCATTTTTCCCAACTCCAAGGCTAACAAGTGCATCGGTGGCTTCGTCAATATAATTCATATTAACATCTTCATCTTCAACTACGGCACTAGTTGGAAGCGTTTTGTCTTTAAGTTCTACAAGTAATCTTTCTGCCGTTTTTTTGCCCAAGCCTTTAACAGTGCAAAGCATTTTTATGTCCTGTCTAAATATAGCGTTTGTCAAGTCAACTATTGAAATGTTTGAAAGTATTCCCATTGCCATTTTAGGTCCTATTCCACTGACTGAAATGAGTTTTAAAAACATATCTTTTTCTTCTTTTGTCAAAAATCCATACAAAGTGATTCCGTCCTCTCTGACACTCATATATGTGAAAAGCCTTGCCATTTCATTTTCAAACGGAAGTTTATTTTGAGTGAAATTACTTACAAAAATCTCATAACCAATTTGATTATTTTCAATTACGACATAACCATCTTGTTTGTCAACAACTTTTCCTTCTATGAAGTTTATCATATCATACTCCGTTTACGTTTAAATTTGGATTTATTTGACTATGGCAAATTGCAACGGCGAGCGCATCGGCAGCATCGTCGGGCTTTGGAATATTTTCTAACCCCAAAATTGTTTTCACCATAAATTGAACTTGAGCTTTTTCTGCCCTACCAATACCTGTTAGAGCCTGTTTTATTTGAAGTGGCGTATATTCATAAATTGGAACATTGTTATCTTTACAACTAAGAAGAATAACGCCTCTCGCTTCTGCTACAGGAATTATTGTTGTTTGATTTCTAAAATAAAACAACTCTTCAATAGCAACGACATCTGGCCTATATGATGTTATTAAAGTTTCTATTGAACTATAAATAATTTCAAGTCTTTCAGGTAGAGATAACTCCTTTGGTGTTGAAATAACACCATAATCAACCATTGTTGGTTGATATCCACCTTCAATTATGCCATAACCAACAATCCCATATCCTGGATCAATTCCTAAAATTCTCATTATTACTCTTCACTATTTTCAACATTGTGATATACATTTTGAACATCATCAAGATCATTTAAAGCATCAAGCATTTTTTCAAATTGCTCTAATTTTGATTGTTCAAGTTCAATATAATTATCTGCAATAAGTGTAACTTCGGCAGATATAAATTTGTAATTTTTATCCTCTAACTGTTGTTTAACAGAATCGAAGTTTGATGGCGTTGTGTAAATTTCAATGACATCATCAAGTTCAACAACATCATCAGCACCGGTTTCAAGAGCATCCATCATAACTGTATCAACATCGGTGTCTATATTCTTTTCAACAACCATTAATCCTTTGCGATTAAACAGATAGTTGACGCAACCAGTAGAACCTAGTGAACCACCATGTTTATCAAAGGCATGTCTAACATCACCAGCTGTACGATTTTTATTGTCAGTTAGACATTCAACAATGACAGCAGAGCCACCTGCACCATAGCCCTCATATGTTATTGACTCATAATTCACGCCAGAAAGTTCACCGGACGCCTTTTTTATTGACCTTTCGATTGAGTCATTTGGCATATTGTTCTGCTTTGCTTTTTGAATCACATCTTTTAATTTAGAGTTGACATTTGGATCACTTCCCCCTTGCTTAACAACAACTGCAATTTCTCTACCTATTTTCGTAAATATTTTGCCTCTTTGAGCATCTGATTTTTCTTTTGTTCTTTTTATATTATTCCATTTACTATGACCTGACATTTTTACCTCCATATGTCAATTGATACATTATAATACTTCCGCTAACCCCCGCATTTAAACTTTCAAGACCATTTTGCATAGGAAGAGATATAGTTTTGTGTGGGAGGTCAATAAGTTTTTTGCTTATTCCATGACCTTCATTGCCTATAACTAACCCTACATTTTCAAGAAAAGTGGCTTCATAAATATTTTCACCATTCATGTCGGCAATTAATATTTGCCTGTTCCAAGATTTTAAAATATTCACAAAGTTTTCATCTACCTCATAAAATCTGCATCTAAACAAAGCACCCATTGTGCTTCGAACAGTTTTGTCTAGTGAAACACTGGCACAATTTATGAGATATATGTCCAGAAAATTAGCACCGACAGCACTACGAAGTAATGTTCCCACATTTCCAGGATCTTGAACATTGTCCAAAATTAAAAAATTTCCATCTGGTGGTCTTAATTCATAATGTTTAAGTTTTACAAGAGCAACTACTCCCTGTGAAGTTTTCACATTTGTGAAAGTTTGTAACACGTTTTCAGAAACAAGTATATCTGAATTAGTAAAAACAGTATCAACGCATTTAAGAACAACCACGATTTCCCAGGCATTAGAGATGGCTTCACTTATGAGTTTTGGGCTATCCAGACATAATATATCTTTTTGCTTTGACAATTGCTTGTAATATTTAATTTTTTCATTATGCACAGATGTTAACATGTTAACATTATACAATAAATTTATTTATAAAATCAATTAATACACACAAAAAAACACAGACTGTCCAAAAACTGTGCTTGTTTTTAAACAGTCTGAATAATTTGTCTACACACTGAACAAATTTATATGATTTGTTTTGTGTTTTAGTTTGCTTTGCTTGCAACAACAACGAGTGAAGCAAAAGCCTCTGAATCATTTACTGCCATATCTGCAAGAATTTTGCGATTTAGGTCAATTCCTGAAACTTTAAGACCATGCATGAAACGGCTGTATGAAATGTTGTTTTGTCTGCAAGCTGCGTTTATTCTTGTTATCCAAAGAGCACGGAAATTTCTTTTCTTTTGCTTTCTTCCGATGTAAGCATATTGACCGCTCTTCATAACGGCTTGACGAGCAATTCTGTAAAGTTTAGATTTTGCACCTCTGTAACCTTTGGCTTGCTTTAAAATTGATCTTCTCTTTTTTAATGCGTTTACTGATCTCTTTATTCTCATTTTAAGCCTCCTTATGCGTTAATCATCTTTCTAACATTGCTTGCTTGCTTACCAGAAAGATAACCACCTTTTCTTAATTTTCTTTTTCTTGATTGCGCTTTTTTAGCCAAAAAGTGTCCTCTATTTGGCTTAGCATACTTTACTGTTCCAGATTTATTTACTTTAAATCTTTTCTTTGCCCCACTATGTGATTTTTGTTTTGGCATAATATATTCTCCTTTTAGTTCTTTTTTGGTGATATAATCATTATAATATTTTTTCCAACAACTTCAGGCTCTTTGTCATAAGTACCATATTGTGATAACATATCATAAAATGATTTAACAACTTCAATGGCGTTTTTGACATATGCTTGTTGTCGACCTTTCATTCTAAGCACAACTTTTACTTTATCGCCATCTTTCAAAAAGCGTACGCCATGTTTTGCCTTTACTTCTTTGTCATGGGTGTCAATTGTCATTGACAACTGAATTTCTTTTAATGTGCTTACTTTTTGATTTTTTTTGAGTTCTTTCTCTTTTTTAATGGCGTCAAATTTGTACTTACCATAGTCCATAATTTTGCAAACATATGGTGATGATGATGCTGACATAAGCACAAGATCAAGTCCAGCACCTTCAGCAATATCTTTTGCTTTGTGCAAACTCACTATGCCATATTGTTCACCATTTTGACCTATCAGCCTAACTTCATTGGCAGAAATCTGGTCATTGATCAGAAGTTCCTTAAAAATAGTTATATCCTCCTAAATAAAAAATTTGAGTGAAAATAGACAAAATTTTCACTCATAGTAAAACCACAAAAAAATAATAATGTTTTACATACACAGTCCAAGTTGCCTCGACTGGTGAGAGAAAATCTCTACTTTCACAAAAATATTAGCATACGAAATTAATAAAGTCAACAATTTTTTCAAAATTAATTAAAAACTTCAACGTGATAGTCGTCTATATCTTGCGAATCGACCACCAATGAAAAATTGTTTAATACCTTTTTGGAGTGCATACGTCTAAAAACGTCAACATAAAAGTTTGCAGTGTCATTATCAAGCCCAAATTTTTTAATGAGTGTGGCTCTTAAAGACCTTAAATCTTTTATTTTATTATCTTGAATATACATTCCAAGTGCCTTGACTCTTATTCTATTCAATGTTTTGTCTGTTGGCCAAATTGTTGGATTTTGCATACTATACAATGGGAATTGATTATACTTATCACCGTCTGAGTATCTTAACCCACCTTCAATTAGCACAATGTTTGTATTTTTCCAAAGTGCAAATATCCTACGGAGTTTAAGCAAATTATAGCGCAATTCTTTGCGAGGCTTGTAAGAATATTTTGACTTGACTTGCATATGTACAGTTTTGTATTTAAGTGCAAAATCGTTACGTAGTTCATCGTTACTCTTTTTTAAAAGAGAGACTAACCCTTCTCTAGCCAAAATATCATCCAATTTATCATCGTAATTTGCCAGTAAAACCTCTAATTCTTCTTTATAAATATTTCTCATAAAACCCCTCAATAAAATACTACTAATAGTATACATACATTTTGTACATAAGTCAATAGTGTTTTTGAGGCAATTTTAATTTGCAGAATTATGCATAAATTTAACGCGTTTTTCAAATAATTTACAAATCAATGTCTTTATTTTGTTTGATAAAATTTCACTACAATATATGTTTATGCTTTTTGGACTTAGTGCTATTAAATCAGTTACAAGTTTTTCCTCGTCCATGTTTTTTGATGGCTCAATAATATCAAATTTTGAATCAAAAATACCATATGACGAGTCGAGTGGCATAATATTAACAACGTCATTTTTAACTTCAATATTATCGACTAAAAACTTAATGAGTTCCAAAAAAGTGTCATCTTTGTATAAATAAATTTCATTTTGATTTGCAATTTCAACAAGTTCTTGCCATTTTCGCTTTAATGAAAGTAATCTAAAATTAAAAAAACTTTCAATATTTATTTTTTTAGATAATTCTAAGTATTTGTTTACTATATAAATATCAGTTTCGTTGTCAAAATATAAAAGTGCGCATATAAAAGCTTTTTTTGAAATATCATCAACAATTTTTACTTGTAAATTTCGTATTAAAAAATCTTTTTTATAATAATAACAAATCACTTCTGAAATAATTTCTTGAATTAACATTAAAATTCTATTTTTTTCGAATTTATTACACGCTATCAAAACATCAACGCTTTGCCCTTTATTTAAACACGTCAAAACGCCATTACAATCTTTTATTTCTCCTTCAAGTTTTTGCAATATAAAATTCAATATTTCTCGTTTGCTACCATCAACGCTTATACAAAATTCCCACATAACTTATCCTTTATCCCTTGTATTTTATGCAACAAAGAACTTTTTACTCATAAATAATTTCGCCAAATTTGTAATATTCTAA
Organism: uncultured Clostridia bacterium; assembly: GCA_944384405.1. Lineage (GTDB taxonomy): Bacteria > Bacillota > Clostridia > Christensenellales > UBA1242 > UBA5893. Next base: position 5,937 of record CALWTH010000031.1, on the reverse strand, counting down.
GTTTTTTGTGCCAACATTTATTTGACATAATAAAAGTGTTTTGATAAAGTTTTAATGAGGTATTTATGAAGTCTAAATTTTTGTATGTTGTAAGTGTTCTTCTCGTTGTTATGGCTTCAGTTTTTATGTATGGTTGTAATGAACAAAAAAAGTTTTATGATGTTTCTGTTGACGTTTTGTATCCAAATTACGGCTTTGCATATGGTGGAGATACATATGAAGAAAACACATTATGCACAATATTTGCAACAGAAAAAGCCAATTCAACATTTTTAGCATGGATGCACAATAACGTTATTGTTTCGTATGAATCCACTTATTCATTTGAAGTCACATCACAAACTCGTGGAACATACACAGCAATATTTTCATTACCTGATATGCCACTTGTCTCACCAACAACAATATTACTAGACAATCAGACAACATCATCTGTCACAGTTGATTCAATAAACATGGTAGTTTCTATTGGTAGTAGTTATTCCATACTTTATGAAGTCTATAATGGAGAACTTGAACAAAATAACCAATTTACAATCACTCAACCTGTTTTGGCTTTTGACAAAAATAAACCAATATATTGCGATGTTGCACTAACATTTGTATACGAAACAATAGTGGAAGATGAAATGACACAATTACAAGCAACTGCAAGCACTTCATTTGCAATCAATCTTGAAACACTATCTTCTAGTGAGCAAAGCCTAAATCTTCCAAATATAATTCAAGGAACAATGACATTATCTCTTGATTTCGTTACTTTTAATGTCACCCCTGCCGAAGAATTACCATTATAAAAAACAAATTTTAAAAAAAATATTTTATTTTAATTAAATAAATAGTTAAAAAAAAGAGCTATGCTCTTTTTTTTAAAACAATCCTTCAATATTGTAATGGTCATCAATATGCATATTGACAACATTTGGTGTTTTGCTTAATCCTGGCATAAGTAGCATATTGCCTGCGATAGCAACAATAAATCCTGCACCTGTTTTTATTTGAATGTCTGTAATAGTGATATAAAAGTCTTTAGGTCTATTTAATAACTTAGCGTTGTCACTGAGACTATACTGTGTTTTTGCAATTACAATTGGCAATTTGTCAAGATGATGTTTCGTCAAATATTCTATCTGTTCATTTGCTTTATCTGAATATTTAACTCCCCTTGCACCATAAACTCTTGTGGCAACTTCTTTTATTTTTTTCTTAATTGTACTTTGTTGGTCATATAAAAACTTAAAGCCATTATCTACATATTTATCGCAAATATTAACAATGCTTTTTGCAAGATTATCTGTACCTATCTTGTCTTTTCCATACACATCACACACAACAGAAGGTATACTTGCCTTATCTAACTCTGTTTGAATAATCGAAAGTTCTTCATAAGTGTCTGTTTTATATTTATTAATTGCAACAACCAAAGGCAATTTAAACTCATTAAAAATAGTATTGATATGAGCATAAAGATTTTCCATTCCTAATTTAACAGCATCAACATTTGGAGAAGACAAATCCGAGAAACTTATACCTCCATGAAGTTTTAATGCACCAACGGTGACCACCAAAATAACAGCACTTGGATTGATATTTCCAACTCTGCACTTTACGTCAAAAAACTTTTCTGCACCCAAATCAGCACCAAAGCCTGCCTCTGTTACAACATAGTCCGCATATGACTGAGCCATTTTTGTAGCAATTATGCTATTACAACCATGGGCAATGTTTGCAAATGGTCCCATATGAACAAGTGCAGGAGTGTGTTCAAGAGTTTGGACAAGATTTGGCATAATCGCATCTTTTAATAGGATTGCCATGCCCTCTTCTGCGTGCAAATCCCTAGCATAAATTGGTTGACCTTTTGTGTTTAGTGCAACCATAATGTTGCCAAGTCTTGTCTTTAGGTCATTAAAATTACAGCAAAGACACATAATAGCCATTATTTCGCTTGCAGCAGTTATAGTGAATTGATCCTCTCTTTCAACACCATTCTTCGCTCCTTGTGCGACTGTAACTTGTCTTAATGCCCTATCGTTTAAATCAAGACACCTGTGAAAAAGAATTTTATTGATATCAATATCTAATTGATTGCCTTGAAATATATGGTTATCAATCATACTGCAAAGCAAATTGTTTGCAGAAGTAATTGCGTGAAAGTCACCATTAAAATGCAAATTTATATCTTCCATTGGAGCAATTTGACTATATCCACCGCCAGTTGCACCACCTTTTATTCCAAATACTGGGCCTAACGATGGTTCTCTTAACGCCAAACATACTTTTTTGCCCAATTTGTTTATTGCATCGGCAAGTCCAATAGCAACTGTCGTCTTTCCAATACCAAGTTTTGTTGGATTTATCGCAGTCACTAAAATAACTTTTCCCTTTCTTTTGCCATAATATAATGGAAGTTTCGCTTTGTACTGTCCGTAACTAATTATATCATGTTTATATTTTAATTTTTTGGCTATTTTCTTAATTTTTTTTAATTTAACACTTTTTGCAATTTCTATATCTGTCACATTTCACCTCGAAAAATATCATACATCATAAATTTTAATTTGTCATTAAAAAAAATGAAAAACTTAAAAAAATATGTTGACATCAATACATAAAATTTGGTATAGTAAAAAAGCTTGATAATTTGGGAGTTTAGCTCAGTTGGCTAGAGTATCTGCCTTACAAGCAGAGGGTCATAGGTTCGAGCCCTATAACTCCCATTTTTGTTTTGCGCAAAACTCTCGGAGTTTGTTTGAAAACATCGGAAGCTGTAATTCGGCTTCCGTTTTTTTATTTTTTGGATTGGAGGACTGTTTTATATGGTAATTATGGTAGTGGACGGCCAGGGCGGCGGAATAGGAAGAGTCATAATAGAGAAGCTTAGGGCCGGCATAGACGAAGGACACGAGATAATGGCCGTCGGCATAAACGCCATGGCGACGATGGGAATGATGAAGGCCGGAGCGAAAAATATCGCCACGGGAGAGAACGCCGTCATTTTCAACTCTAAAAGGGCGGATATAATAGTAGGAAGCATCGGAATAGTAGCGGCCAATTCCATGTTTGGCGAGCTTACTCCGGCAATGGCCAACGCCATAAGCGAAAGCCCGGCGATAAAGGTGCTCATACCGTTGAATAAATGCGGACTGAGAGTCGCAGGCGTGTCTGCGGATTCCCTTCCGGCAATAATAGACGACGCCGTAAGGCAGGTGGCTAAAATAATCGACAGCAGCACGGGAGCGGGAAGCGACGAAGTGTGCCGTTAAGAAAAATATAACGGCTTAAAGCCGCCTTTATACGGAGGTTACATGGAGGGAGGAGAAGGTTATGGAATTTATATTCAATATTGACGACAAAACTATTAGATTCATCAACGACAATATGCGCAGCGAGTTTCTGGACAGGGTGATGAGGAAAATATCGTCCGCGGGAAACTACGGCATAATATGGTTCGCAGTCGCCTTCGCTCTCATAGCCATGGGCGGAGAAAAAAGGAGAGCCGGACTTTTGATGATTTTTTCCCTCGGAGTTGAGGCTTCGGTATGCAACCTCATAATCAAGCCTTCCGTCAAAAGGGTAAGGCCCAACGACGCCCACGGAATGGTCATTTCCATAGACAAACCGAAGGATTATTCCTTCCCGTCGGGGCATACGGCGGCGGCCTTCGCGGCGGCCTACAGCCTCTATTTGTCAGACAAGAAAAAAGGCCGCGGACTGCTTCTTTGCGCGGCGGTTATGGGCTTCTCCAGAGTATACCTTCTTGTCCATTATCCGTTTGACGTGATTGCCGGGGCTGCCCTTGGAATGATCTCTGCCGGATTTGTGCACAGAAAAAGTGAGGAAAGATAGTTGTTATCAGACAACATAAGCTATAAACAGCGCTAATCTTCGCGTTTTGAAAAAGGTTGTATAATATTAATCCTGATATATTGCATTTTTTATATAAAAATGCTATTATGACATTGGGTTATTAGATGAAAATCTATGGGGATTAATTGTAAAATACGACTTTAAACGAGGAGGTTAGTTTTTTTATGGCAAATTTCAGTTTTAAATACGGTGATGGGCACATGGATTTTTCCTTCCCCGATGAGGATATCCTTAAGGTCATCGAGCCCGCTCATATCGAGGTTCCCGAGGGCACGGAGATCGAAAAGATAACAGAGGCTATTGAAAATCCCATCGGAACGCCTAAACTTGAGGAAATGATCAAACCCGAGGATACGGTGTGCATTCTTGTTCCCGATATGACAAGACAGTGGGGCAGACCCGCGGAGATACTTTCCGTGCTTGTTCCCAAACTTGAGGCGATCGGAGTAAAGGACGAGAATATGCTTATCGTTTCAGCCGTTGGAACTCATAAGTTCCAGACTCCCGAGGAGCATGCGCTCATTGTCGGAAAGGACATTTACGACAGGGTGAAGGTAGTTGACCATAACTGCGACGAAAACCTTATGTATGTCGGAACATCATTCAGAGGAAACGAAATATGGGTAAACAAGACCGTTATGGGCTATGACAAAAAGATCATCGTCGGCTCAACGGTATTCCACTTCCTCGCCGGCTTCGGAGGCTCAAGGAAATACGTTCTTCCCGGAATCGCCGGAAGGGCTACCATAATGAACAACCACTCCCAGTATTTTGCCGAGGGTGGAGTAGGAAGCGGACAGAATCCCCTTGTCGCTCCCGGAAGATATGAGGATAACCCCGTAAGTATAGAAATGTTCCAGGCAGCGGGATTTGTCGGAATCGATTTCAACATCACAGGAGTTATAGGACCGGATAAGAAGATCAACTTCTGCTATGCCGGAGATATGCACTTAAGCCATGCGGCAGCCGTTGAAAAATGCCGTCTCTTTGACGGAGCCATTGTTGACGAGCCCGCAGATATGGTAATCGCCTGCGGTATGGGATATCCCAAGGATATTAACCTTTACCAGACGGCCGCAAAACCTATGAACAACTCCGTGGGCGTCCTTAAAAAGGATCCCAACGCGGTAATGATCGTTGTTTCGGAGTGCCGTGAGGGAGTAGGAAGCTCCGATACGGACAGAATGCTCCACGACTTTGACAACGCCTATGACCGCGAGGTATACACAAGAGCAAATTACACGATAGGACTTAACGTGGCTTACTTCCTCACGCAGTATGCCGAGGATTTCCATGTTATACTTGTTTCATCCCTTGACGATTCGCTTTTCAAGAAGACCAAGATACATACGGCAAAGGATGTGGATGAGGCCATTGCCCTTGCCAAGAAGCTTTCAGGCAATGAGCATCCCAAGACATATATCATGCCTTATGCCGCAAACACCTGCGCTTCGGTCAAGCATTGATGACGCGTAAAACTCCGATGGGATAGGAGTGTCTGTTTTTCAAGCGGTTCGTGCGCCGGCCATATAAATATAGCCTGTTTATATAAAAATAAGGAGCATAAAAGCCTGTGATATGTAAATAAGCTATAAAACAAGGCGTTGAGAGGGATGAAGAAAATATAGTTTGTTGACAAACCAAATGGCAGACTGTATTATAGAATGACAGGCGTTAATATTATTTATATATTATTATGTAAATTATCAATATAAAATATAAAGGAGGATCATATTTAATGGCAAAGTACACTTTTAAGTACGGCACAGGCACGGTAGATTTTGACTATCCTGAGGAGGACGTTCTCAGAGTCATTGAGCCTGCGGAGCTTGAAAAATCAACACAGACAGAGGAACAGATAATAAGAGAGGCTATCGAAAATCCCATCGGAAGCCCCAAGCTTGAGGAAATAGTTAAACCCGGACAGTCCGTATGTATCGTTGTACCCGATGTAACAAGACTTTGGGCAAGACCTTCCGTAATCGTACATATCCTTGTGGAGAAACTTGAGAAGATCGGCGTAAAGGATGAGGATATCCTCTTCATTTCCGGCGTCGGCACACACAG
>CALWTH010000030.1 GCA_944384405.1 uncultured Clostridia bacterium | reverse complement strand
AAAAGAAATGTTTATTTTATTTTTTTTTATATTATCAAAAATTTTCCTTAAACAAAACATTTTATTTTTTTTTTTGCCATATTTTTAAAGCCTTTAACTATTTGGCCCCCCCCCCCCCCTATGTTTGTCAAGCGTTTTAACAAAATTTTTTAAAAATTTTTGAGATTTATTCAAATTTAATGTTTTTGGGGTGTGGGCTTTAATTGTTTTTAGCAACAAAAAAACGCCCGTAAGCGTTTTCTTTTTATGGTTTGCAATTATTTTATAAAAAACATTCTATTTAGTTTGCTCTTTATTTTGTGTTTTGTTTTGATAGCTATCATAGTCCTGAGCATAGTCTTCGCCAAATTTGTCACACATAAAATCGTGAAATATTATGCTGAGTGTGTATGATATTTGTTTTGTTTCACTGCTTAATACTTCATATATGGCAAAATTTTGAATTAGCAGTATTTTTTCGCTATTATCTTCTGGTTCTTCGTCCACCATGTCATTATTAAACAAAACATTTTTCACATATGGCAGTGATTTTTCTATCATATCACGAATTTGCTTTAATATGCTTTTTGCCTTTTTACATCTCACCACAATGCCTTGCTTTGTTCTTTTTATTACTTTCTTTTTGTTGTCTTCGACCAAAACTAGATTGTTTTGCTTCAAAACATCTGATATATCTTCTTCGGTCAACATATTTATATAATTTTTCATAACTTAGTGACAAGATACCATAAAAATTTTTAGGTGTCAATGTTTGAACTTTTAAGTTTGTAATTTGTTAAAAGTCAAAATAAATTAAACACGCACTCACAATGAAGTTTTCTCTTTGTAGTCTTAAAAAAGCCACCCAGTGATTGGATTGATTATAAAAAAGCATGCCAAATGGTCATGCTTTATAATAATTACATACAAAGGTCATTTTCTTTCATGTCTGGGTCTTTTTCATGCTGCCTATCGCCAAGAGCAAATTTCGAATATTCCTTATTTTCTATTTTTTGATATACTTCTTGATTTGTTAAGTTTTCACCCTCAACCACAAAACAACCTCGAATGTTGAAAAGTTTGTCTTGTTCATCTACTTGAATGGTGTTTACGGGAACATAATAATACCCATTTTCTTTGGTAACAGGTGCAACATCTGTAAGTATGAATCGGTCTGTAGCATATTCTGCTTTTATTGTAGCATCGAGATTATAATGGCCCCGCCAACCATTCAATTCTCCATCAATAGTTTGATCAAGATTTGGCAATGCATCTTTGTCAAATTTGTATTCTTCTTGAAGAATTTGAAGATATTCGCTTGGAAATCCGATACTATCAACAGTGTAATATTCAGTTGTTGAATTATATAAAACAGTGTAAATTTCATCAGCCTTTCGCTTAAAATTCTCCCACTCATTCCACAAATCTTGAAATGCGTAATTATAAATCATATAGTGATTATCCACCCAGTTAGCAGAAACAACTTTACCATCGACATATTCACTATTGCTAAATTTATCATCCAACAAATTCTGCAATGCCTGAGAATAATCGTTTATCTGTTGTTCAGATATGTTTGTGTAAGTAACATTTTTCATAACAGAGTACTCATCGCCATACATATCGTCTTTTGCATTGCCAAAAATACGCAAATCATATGCACCTTGATCATTTTTTTCAAATCTTACAGATATTGGCGTAAAATCATGCAAACCGACTTGTTCTGAAATTTTTTCGCCAAACTCTTTATTTCTTTCATTAAGGTGTTCACAGTAAGCAGATACTTCACGATCAGATATCCCAGAAGACGAGAAAGCAAATAATGATCCAGCGAGTATTCCTGCTGGTGACAAAACTATAGCACCATACACAGCAGTATTCAAAGTGTAATAAAGTAGTTTCGATGACACGTAATCAAACATGAAATAAAACCTCCTTATTTTTTCTATGTTATAAACACCAAAATATTAACACATACATATTGTGTTGTCAATAGGCATTAGTGAAAAGTTTTGATGTAAACTTTTGAGCTTTTTAGTTTGTAGTTTGTCAACGCGCAAAACAACAACATATATATTGTTGCAATTATGATAAGAGCGACAATTAGCACAAAAACGCATAAAGCATAGTTTGTTATTCCAAACATTTGACCAAAAGATTTTGCATCAAAAATAACATAAGGATACCATTCAATGTTATATGCAAATTTCCCTGTGAGTTTGACAATAACATAATATAAAAGCAAATAGCAAGCTGGAAAAAAATTCAAAACATTGCTTTTTGATTTTGTTGATTTCACTTTCAAAAAAATTATTAGCGAAAAAACAAAATAAACATAGTGCCCCACAATGTTTGTTCCCAAATTGTGATATGCAAGTGGCGTATTTGCATAAAGTCCAAAAGTTATGTTCCCCGATGTGAGTTCAAACAGTGTATAAAAAGCCACAGTCAAAACATAATTTGAAAAAACAAAACTCATCACATAGGCGTTGGTCAAAAAGGTGTACAGTTTTTTTAAATTGAAAAAGTTTGAAATTGAATATAAAATACACCACAAAGAAAAGAAAATCAAAGTGTGATATGTAAAAAAGGACAAATCAGCCCACGTTGAAACGACATTTGTGCCATAATAAAAATCTATGCCTGGATTGTTTATGTAAAAATAGTCCGGGAAAGAAAAATGAAGCATATGACTTAAAAATAGCCACAGCCCAACAATGCCACAAAGCAGTATCAAAACATTATATATTATTTTCTTGGTAGACTTTTGTTCCACAGTTTTTATTTTAGCATATTTTATAACAATATAAAAATAAAAAATGGCAGTTAAAAACTGTGTGTTTTTACTACCATTAAAATACTTTTTTATTCTAAATGTAATTGTCAGGCAAGTCGTTTTCAAAAAGTACAACTTCGCCACCAACCAAAATGTCTTTTAGTTTTGCTTTGGCGTCGTTTAGTGTTTCAACTTGCAAGATGTTTTTTTCATCAAAGCCCGACTTTATAAGGCCCGTTGAAAGAGCTTGCTTATTTGTTTTGTTGACAATAATAACTTTATTTGCAACTTTTGCAATTTTTTCACCAAAGGCAACATTTTCCGAGTACTCACTATCGCCAAGTTCAACAAGTCCCGGAGTGACGACTATCTTCTCCCCTTCAAAAAGGGCGAGTGTGTCAAGTGCGTTTGCACTGCTTTCAACAGAAGAGTTGAATGAGTCGTCAATTATTGTTAAGCCATTTTCTTCAATAAGTTCCACGCGGTGTGGTATTGGCTTTAATTGTGATATGGCATTTTTGATACCAAGTGGCGACACACCCATTTTGTAAGCAAGAGCGCTTGCAAGTGCAATGTCTTCAAGATTGCTTTTGCCAAGAAGTTTTGTTGTGCAACTCTCCATCTCTCCGTCAATTTCAAGGTCAAAAGTTGAACCTTTATTTGTTGTCTTTATATTTTTAACACTTACAAAATAGTCACCATCTATACCACAAAGATATTTGTCTTTTGTGCACTCGTTGTACATTTTGAGTGCACCTGCATTTTGTGCGTTAAAGCAAATGTAGCCGTCTTGAATGGCGTCAACAAGTTCTTTTTTTGCCTTATATATATTTTCAAGCGAACCAAAAGTTGCAAGATGTTGATTGCCAACGCCAGTGATTATGGCGTGCTTTGGGTGAATCAAGTTGCACAAATATGCTATGTCGCCAACCTGCCTTGCTCCCATTTCGGCAATAAGCACTTCGTGGTCGGGCTGCAAGTAATTGTTTATGACTTTTGTCAAGCCCATTGGCGTATTGAAACTGTGTGGGCTCATACAAACATTGTATTTTGTGCTGAGCATAACATTTAGAATATGCTTTGTTGTTGTCTTTCCAAAACTTCCCGTAATTCCTATTTTAATAAGGTTTGGCATTGACGCCAATTTTTTCTTTGCACGGCTTTTGTAAACTTGTCTAAACATTCCTTCCATTGGCACACAAATAAAGTGAGAAATTGGCACAACAACAGGCAAGAAAATTGGAGTGATTGCGACTATTCCAAAGCGAACAAAAGGAACATATTCACTAAACACAAACACGAGCACAAAAGTTATTGCCGACATCAAAAGAAATACAACAAAAGTCAGTCTTTGCATACGATGAGTTTGTTTTAGTGGTGTTTTTTGTGGAGCACGATAGACATTTATTATGAACACTGTGCAAAAATAAAAGTAGAAAATAAGACCAATATATGAATAGTATTCGCCATAACCGTCAAGAAGCGAGTTGGTGACAAGCACGCACAAAACTGACATAAAACAAAGCACCAAAAGCCTTGCAACATATGACCATTTTGTTTCTTTTAAGTATGCACTATATCCCACAATTTTGTATCCAGAAAGTTGAATAACGTGCAAAAACTTGCTTGCTAAAAGGCACATTAAAACACCATTCACGCACGACAAAATTATGCCGATGTAAAGATGCAAATTTGTAGCACTGAAAAAATCCATTATTTTTCCCCTTTTAAAAATGTTTTTATGTCAATTAAAAATTGAATATTATTTTCAATATATGCAAAATGTCCATAATTTTTATATATTATCAATTTTGAATTTTTTATATATTTATTTAATTTTTTTGCAATATATATTGGCGTTTCTTTATCTAAATTTCCATATATTAGCAATGTTTTTGATTTTATTTGTTTTGCGTATTCTGAAAGGTCTAAGTTGACTATATTTGAAAATGTTTTTTTCATAACTGGCGACAATATTTTATAGTCAGATGAACCTGCAATATAATTTTTATTAAATATTTTTTTTATTTTATATTTTATTTTTCTGAATATTTTTTTTATTTTATTTTTTGGCTTAATTCCTGCCCCACCGGTGATGATTAATTTTTCAACACATACATCATATTTTGCTAAAAGAACAATAGCAACTCTCGCACCAAATGAATGGCAAATTATGTTTAATTTTTTTACATTTTCTTTTTGCAAAATTTCATAAACAATTTGTGCATAATCAAAAATTGTGTAAGGCGACTTTGGCTCTTCACTTTCTCCAAATGGTGGAAAATCAACTAAAATTTGTTTTGCATTAAATGATTGTGTCAAATACTTAAAACTATTTATGTTTCCACCCCACCCATGAAGATAGAGAATTGTTTCATCACCTTCGCCTAAGGTTATGTAATTAACTAAACTATTTTTATATGTTATCACATAATTATTTATGCCTTTTGTGAGTCTTTCGTGACGTGAAACATAATCAGTGCAGTGTCGCCGTCACGGTAATAGTTTTTTCGCTCGTGTACTTTTTCAAAGCCCAAGTTTTTATAAAGATTTATTGCAGTAGTATTTTTTGATTTTACTTCAAGCGAAAGTGTCTTTTCAACATACTGACATAGTGCAATCATCCACTTAATAAGTTTAGTCGCATAGCCTTTGTTTTTGTGCCCTTCTTTCGTTGCTATGCTGACAATATTGACATCATCAAGCGACTGCACTGCGATTAGGTACGAAAGCATTTTTTCGTCTTCAATAAGTGCGATACAAATATAATTGTCGTCTGTTATTATGTCCGTCAGTTGTTTTTCTGTCCAACTCTCGTCACCAAAATTTTGCTGTGATAGTTCTATAAGTTCTTTTGCATGCTGTGGTTTAATCTTTCTTATCTGCATATGCCTGCTCCGCCTGTGACTTTCTTAAATATATTGGCAAAAGCAAATTTTCTGGTGTGAAAGCGTTTTGTGAATAATATTTTTCTGCCAAACTCAAAAGTGACTCAGGTGAAAATTCAACAAAACTGTTACACATACCAAGATTTTCATCTTTAAGCCCAACAACATCGCCATTAAGACAACCAAGCTCATCACCTGTTAGCATTGTAGGCTGTGTCAGCCTTTCACCTTTTTGGTCATATTTGCAAGCAAAGATATTTCCACTTAGAGCGTTTATTACGCTCCAGAAATCATTTTTTGCGCTACTATTTGTATGAATGTGAGCCATAAGGTCAAGCGAGCAAATTGAGATTAGTTTAAGGTCTGGCTTTGCTAAGCTCATACCCTTTACAAGCCCTACGCCTATTCTTATTCCAGTGAACGAACCCGGACCAACAACCACTGCTATGGTGTCAATATCGCTAATGTCAAGCTTACTATCTTTTAACACTTCATCAATTGCAACAAGTGCATTTTCGGATTGTTTTGCGTTACTATCAATACTTTTATATGTGCGAATACTATCCACACAAAGTGCAATATCAGTGTTTTTGAACGCCGTTGAAATACAAAGTAGTTTCATTTTACCCAACCTTTTACAGAAAAACCAATTTTACGTTTTGTTTCATCGACTTTTGTTATTGTTATTTCAACATGAAGTGCTGGCAAAAGTCCTTTGACATTTTCTGCCCACTCCACAAGACAAACACCGTCAAGCGTGCGAAGGTCAAAATACTCACCAAAGCCAAGTTCTTCTGCCTCTTCTTTGCTTGAAAGACGATACATATCAAAATGGTACAAATTAAGCCTTCCACTTTTATAGTCGTTCATTATTGTGAAAGTTGGACTTGTCACAAGGTCAGTTATCCCAAGCCCCTTTGCAAAGCCTTTTGCAAAAGTCGTCTTGCCTGCACCAAGGTCGCCGACAAGGGATATCACCGTTGGTGACATTATGCTCTTTGCATACTTTTCTGCTATGCTTTTTGTCATCTCTTCGTTTTCTGATAAAACTTCTATTTGCATTAGTTTCTCCTAAGCTTTAATATAACACTTAATTGTAAATTTTCAAAACATTATAACTTCAAAATCACCGACTTTGGTTTGATTTGTTTCAAAAAATTAAGCAAAAAATCACACCCGTCATCACTAATGATAGGAATGTGATTTTGTCTTGCATATGATTTTAAATTCTCTAAATATTTTTCCATAAATTATGACATTAGCACCACAGTCAAT
>CALWTH010000029.1 GCA_944384405.1 uncultured Clostridia bacterium | reverse complement strand
CTGCGTACCCACCCCAAAAAAAAAAAATCCGCCGGGCCAAAACCCCCCCTTTTTTGGGTTTTTAAAAATTTTCCCCCCCCCCCCCCCCCCCCCATATGTTTGTCAAGCAATTTAACGAAATTTTTTGTTTTTTTCACAAAATATGGGGATGTGGGACATATTTTTTGCTATCAATGGTAGTATATACGAAAAATACTCGTAAAATCAAATTTTTACGAGTGTTTTTGAAAAATTTTTTTAAAAAGACTTTTTAACATAAGTTTTAACATAATTATTTAAATTTTGTTATCAAAATTGATTACTTAGCGGTGCATTTTGATTTTAAAAATATGATAAGAAAAAAAGATTGACAAAATGAGTTTTTTTTGCTAAATTTTAGATGTTATGGCCTTATGGTCAAGGGGTTAAGACGCCACCCTCTCAAGGTGGAATCACGAGTTCGAATCTCGTTAAGGCTACCAAAATAACTATAAAAAATCCACCAATCATGAAGTGAACCCCCTCACTGGTGGATTTTTGTTTTTAAATTATATTATAATGAGATATCAAAATCCTGCTCTGTGTACCCTTCAAGTTCAGCAAGTGTTGTCACTGGCATTTGAAGTTCAACATCTTTATATTTAAACTTAAAGTGCATTTCTTGTTGTGATTCAAATTCGCCGTCAACATATTTGGTATCACTAACTTTATATTCACTGATTTTGTTGTCACGAATTTTGTATTCTTTAACAGTGACAGTTTTTTCTTCTTTTTGTGTATCAGTTGCCTGTTGTGTTACAATGGTAAATTCAAACCTTAAATCATATGATCCCTCGCCATTTTGAGTAAGGTCCATTTTTACTCCATCTCCCTCAATTGCAAGTTCATCTTCACTTGGGGCATCGACATTGACAAATGTGGATTGAAAATCCAAACTCTCAATACTCATTGAACTTTGTGCATATGCCTTGTGTTGTTGGTTTACCTGATATGCTGTCCCTTCAATTTCTCCTATGTAATACTCTGTACTTGCTTTGGTTGTGGAATCTATTTGTGTTGCTCCAGTTGACTCTATCAGTATATCTGCTTTCATTGTTTGATATGCAACGCTGTTATCTGCATCATACCTAAGTGTTGAAGATTGATTCATTGTTGTTGTCATTGCGTCTTGTTTTTCTTTCATGGTCATTGTCATTGACACTTCATAGTCTCCCACTGCCTCAACAACTTCAGTGCTTATAGCCGCATTTATTGCATCGAGTGCATCCTGCCTTTCAATAGGCTCACCACCACAAGCACTAAGAATTAGTGCAAATACCAAAACAAGTGATGCAAAAAGTGCTGATACCACCCCTTTTTTTGTTTTTACTTTTTCCATATCCTTTCCCTCCTTATTTAGATTACCATACTATGAATATCAAAACAAAATGTTTTTGTGCAAAGTTTTGTAATTTTTTGAACTTTTACAAAATATATTTTTTCAAAATTTGCAAACAATTATAATTTTTAATATACTTATAATATGAAGACACTTAAAAACCTTTTTCTAATATTTACTTTTTCAATTTTTATTCTATTTATCTTCACAATAGTTCTTCTTTTGATGTTTTGGGAAAAACCACTTTATTCTCATTTACAAAACATTGATTATTCCTCTTCAAATTCGTATATTCAAAATCCTAACCAAGGATTTTATAGAACTGTATTTATAAGACTTGAAGATGATGGTGGAACTTTCACCCCTTTAATTTATGACGATTTTCAAATGTATCATTTAAGAATTGACATATCGCAGTTATCACCACAAATTTCTTCACAAGCCAAAAGGACACTTGACAGCGCCTTGAATTTTTATTTTGACAATCAAAAAAATGTAGTACTTCGATTTAGTTATGACAGTTATTTTGAAGGTAACATAAACGCCGAGCCACAAATAGATATAATACTTTCACACATAAAACAACTTGCCGACATAATAAACAAACACACTTTGGTGGTGACAGCCATAGAGGCAGGAATGATTGGTCCGTGGGGAGAGATGCATTCAAGTGATATTGCAACGCCAAAGAATATAAACGCAGTCATCGACGCATGGCTTGAATATGCACCAAAAATAAACATACTTGTTCGCACTCCAAAAATGATTTATGACTATCTTGGCATAAGTTATGAAGATATAACAACATATAACTTTGTTGCAGATGAAAAAACATCAAGACTTGGCTTGTTTAACGACGCCTTTTTGTCGACAGATAGTGACATGGGTACATACACAAATAGGCAAAGCGAAATCGAGTGGATACAAAACAACATAAAATCATCGGCATATGGTGGTGAAGTCTTGTCTTCTGAAATTGGACTAAACGACTTCCCAAACTGTCTTGACGAGATGTACGCACTTAATTTGTCATATTTAAATTATGAATATGACGAAAAAGTCATATCTTTATGGCAAAACACAAACTATGAAGAAACGACGGCATACGACTACATCGCATCACACCTTGGATATAGATTAACACTTTCAAACTCCGTCTTTCGCTACAACTCAGAGTTTAAAAAACTTGAAATAGATTTGACAATACAAAATGACGGCTTTTCAAACTTTGTCCGTGAAAAAGATATTGTAATAATTTTTGTTGACGAAAGTGGCAATGAGTATGAATATGTTTGTGGAAAATATAACGGCGAAAAAAAATTGCACATTAGTTTAACTCAGTTGCCTAAAAAACAAAATTACACTGTTTACCTCTCACTTTGTAATATAGTAAACGAAGAAAAATATTATGAAATCGCCTTTGTAAACAACTCGCTATTTAACACCGAACTTTGCGCAAATATGATTGGCAACATTGAATTTTAATTTTTATTAAAATAATGTTCTTCATACATAAAGTTGCAAATGTTACAACACCTTACCCCATGTTTTCTTGCGTGGTTTTTTATAAAATAGTTGAAATAAAACACAAAAAACACCGTAAAAATTTTACGGTGTTTTTCAGACATACGAAAAACAATAAATATAAAGTTTTTCGGCAACAATTAAAAAAAATAGACAGACAAAAACCTAGCAAGACGAGTCTTGGGGCAAAAACTAGACTCTCGGCACACTTTTGCATAGATTTTTCTTAGATATGTAGATATTAAGTAAAAAACACAAAATTGTGAGGAGAAGACGAGGCTCGGTGGGTACCCTCACGCACGAGCGTACTCCGTACGTGACTGTGTGAGGGTTGCCCACCAGAAACAAAGTATTCGCCCACAATTTTGCGTTTTTTTGTTTTTGCCCCTTTCACACGGCCAGACGAAAATCGCACTTCGCTCTACATTTTGCCGTGACTTCGTCAGAACTATCGCTATTGGCTTCAATTTGCTATATGCAAATTTTCGCTTGACGCTCTGTTCTTCCTCTCCCCAAAAAGTTAAAAGACTTTTTGGGGACCCCGGAAATTTCCACACACAAGTTTAGTTCTGGCATAGCAGAAACAAAGTATTAAAAAATTAGACTGCCTAAAAACAAGTGAGACGAGGCTCGCTATGTCAGAACAGGCAGGAGTTTAGTCTCCTAAATGACTGTCTGTTCTGGCATAGCAGAAACAAAGTATCACGCCGTTTTTCGGCAGTCTAATAATTAGGCTCTTGTTGAGAGTTTAACCCCAGCGCCCATAGTAGTTGCAACAACAACATTACGGATATATTGTCCTTTTGCTGATGCTGGCTTTGCTTTTATGAGTGCTGACATAAGTGTGTTGTAGTTTTCAATAAGTTTGTCTTTTCCAAAGCTAACTTTTCCAATGACGACGTGGACATTGTTTCCTTTGTCCAAACGGTATTCTACTTTACCTGCTTTGACGTCATGGATTGCTTTTTTGACATCCATTGTAACTGTTCCACTCTTTGGGTTAGGCATGAGTCCTTTTGGTCCCAAAATTCTTGCTATTCTACCAACAACGCCCATCATATCTGGTGTTGTTATGCAGACGTCAAAGTCAAGCCAGTTTTGTGTTTGGATTTTTTGAACAATTTCTTCTGCTCCAACATAATCTGCGCCTGCTTCTTCAGCTTCTTTAGCTTTTTCACCTTTTGCGATGACCAAAACTTTAACGCTCTTACCTGTTCCGTTTGGAAGAACGACAACTCCACGAACTTGTTGGTCGGCATTTCTACCATCAACACCAAGACGAACGTGAAGTTCAACTGTTTCGTCAAACTTTGCCTTTGGCAAACTCTCTAAGAGAGCGAAGCCTTCTTCAACATCATAAAGTCTGTTTTCGATTTGGCTTTTTGCTTGTGAATATCTTTTACCTTTCATTTGTGCCTCCTCTACTCTTCAACTGTCACGCCCATACTGCGTGCTGTTCCCTTTATCATTTCCATTGCTTGTTCAACACTTGATGCGTTAAGATCTGGCATCTTTGTTGTTGCAATTTCACGAACTTGGTCAAGGGTGAGTTTTCCGACTTTTTGTTTGTTTGGCTTGCCTGAGCCTGACTCAATTCCGAGTGCCTTTTTGATAAGCACTGCTGCTGGTGGTGTTTTCAAAACAAAGTCATATGACCTATCTTGATAAATTGAAATAACCACTGGGATAATAAGTCCCGCTTGGCTTGCAGTTTTTTCATTAAACTCCTTAACAAACTGCACACTGTTTACACCATGTGGTCCAAGAGAAGAACCAACTGGTGGACCGGCTGTTGCTTTGCCGGCTGGCAATTGAAGTTTTACAACTGCCGTTAATTTTTTTGCTGGCATAATTTCCTCCTATGTGGTGAATATTGAGATGCATGCAAAAATTTACATCTCTCCCACGCTATATTTTAACAAGGCAAAGCCTTGAAAAAACCTAATAATTAATTGTTATCTTTTACTTTTATTATCTGTGTGTAATCAAGGTCAACAACTGTGTCGCGACCAAACATTTCAACACTGACTTTGCATCTTGATGTTTCTTTGTCAAGTTCAACAACAGTTCCAATCATACTTGAAAGTGGACCATCAATGACTTCAACTTTGTCACCAACTTCAAGGTCAACTTCAACAGTTACACGTTCAAGATGCATACGCTTAACCTCATCATCGGTGAGGGCAAGTGGCCTACCTTTTGGCCCTGTGAATCCAGTTACGCCGTGCGTACGTGTCACATTGTGCCAAATATCATCGCCATAGCGCATCTTGACAAGGAGATATCCTGGCATTGTTTTTCTTTGAACAAGTTTTTTCTTGCCGTTTTTTTCTTGAATAACATTCTCCATTGGAATCACAATGTCCATAACCCTATCTTCAAGGCCATATTTTGTTGCCATTGTTTCAAGGTTCTCTTTTGCGACATTTTCATAACCTGTGTAGGTGTGAAGGACATACCACTTTGGTTCTATTTTATCAACATCAACATTTTCCATAAAATTCTCCTTTTCAACCTGACATAGATGTCGTCAAAAGTTCAAACAACCACGCAAGTAGCCTATCAATTCCAAAAAGTATAACTGCAAAAATGATAACCACTGCCAAAACAACACCTGTTTTTTTGACAACAGTGCCAAAAGTTGGCCAAGTGACTTTTTTTAGTTCGCTTGTTGTTTCTTTTATTCTCTTAGCAGTCTTTGATTGTTTTTTTACTTTTTGCTTGCTTTTTTTGTTGTCTTTTTTGCTGTCGACTTTTTTGTCGCTTTTTGGCTTTGCGACTTGCTCGTCTTTTGGTTCGTTTTTTTGTTCTTCTTGTGTTTTTGCCAAGGAAGATTCAACAATATCGCCATCTACCTTTTCCTCTACATTTTGTTTGACTTTTTTGTTTTTCTTTGCCATGAAACTTCTCCTTACTTGGTTTCTTTGTGAAGTGTGTGTTTATTACACCTTGGGCAATATTTTTGCATCTCTATTCTCTCTGCTTGATTTTTCTTGTTTTTGCTTGTTGAATAGTTACGCTCTTTGCACTCGGTGCAGGCAAGTGTTACTAATGCTCTCTTTGGATTTGCCATAATATCTCTCCTTAATATAAGTTATTACTTAAAAAATAGCACCCGCTTTTATGGTGCAGGGCTATAATATCATAAACATATATGTTTGTCAATTATTTTTTTGTATTATCTACTAAATTCTCCGTCGTTTGACTTTTGTGTGTCTTGCTCTTTTTGTTTTTGCTGTTCTTCTTCTTGTCTTTGCCTTTCTTGTTCTTCTCGTTGTCTTTGTCGTTCTTCTTCTTGCTCTCTTTCTTTTCTCTGAATTTCTTCTAACTCTACTTGCCTACGCATGTCCTCCGCCTTTGACTGCTCCACTGCCTTATCAATTTCACGCTTTAGTGCTGCCTCGTCCAAAACTTTACCTTTCAAACTTTGTGCCTTAGCATAAATTGTTCCTGCACGCTTTTGAATGAGTGCCATAAACTGCATAATAAGTGCTTGAATATTCGCCTTTTCGGTGAAACTATCTTTCAAAAGTTCACCAAGTTCACCGTCCATTCCATAAAGTTCAATATACATCTTTATTGCGTTAGCATCTTTTTGTTTAAGTTTTGTTATGTCTTGTTTAAGAATTTCATTTCTGTTCTTAAGTGAAACAATGGTTTTACCTATTTGCTCTTTGAGTTTTGCATCGCTTGTCACAAACTGTTCATTTTCAAGTGCCGTAACTAAACTAGTGCCATTTTCAAGTGCTGTGGTGAAGTTTTTTGAAATTTCACTATTTGACTGCTCCAAAAAACTTTGACTTTGCTCACTAGCGTCGACCTTGTTGTGCAAAATTTCACTGGCATAGTCTTCTGTCAAAACAAAATTTTCACCATATGGATTATATCCCTGTTCAACATACAACTTTCCCAAACTTTCATCGGCAATAGAAAGTGCGTTAAAAACATCAACGCTCTTGCCTTGTGGAAGCGCATCTTTTTGAACTTCAAGGTCATCAAATAAAAACTCATTTTCCATAACTTTATAATAAATTAGTTTACACTTTTTGTCAAATATAATAATCGTTTAAATATCTATGTTGTTGATTTTTAATCAGTATTTTGATATAAAATAATAAAGTTTTTGAATTACTTAAAGGGAATAAAAATGAAAAATATAAAATATGAGACAGATAGACTTGTTGTAAGAGAATGGGAAAAAGAAGATTACAAAGATTTGTTTGAATTTGCAAGCGATAGCGAAATTACAAAGTTTTTACATTTCAAGACTTACAAAAATGTTGAAGAAGCAAAAAAGCGAATTGCAAGCATAAGAGAAAGTTATAAATCTAGCCCACTTATCAACAATTTTGCAGTTGTTTGCAAGACTGGTAATAAAGTTATTGGAGATGTGAATATCTCGACATACAAACCACAGGCTGGTGGAAGTGTTCATATCGGCTATACATTAAATAGAAAATATCAAGGCAAAGGTTATGCAACGGAAGCAATCATTGGAGTACTTAAATTTATTAAGAAAAATAATCTTGCAAAACGAATTGAAGCAACCCACGACCTTGCCAACCCCAAAAGTGGCAATGTATTAAAAAGAGCAGGAATGACGTTTGAAGGCATAGCTCGAAAAGCTGGCGAAAATAATTTTCATTCTCGTTATGATGTTGCTCATTATTCAATTTTAGATGAAGAAATTAAACTTTAAAGGAAATAAAATGAAATACGCAAATAAATATAAAGATATTATTGTAAATAAATATGACAATTATAAAGAAGATGAAAGATTTAATAGAAAATCACAATCTTTTGAATTTAGAACAACACTTCACTATATCCAAAAATTTCTCAAAAAAGGAAGCAAAATTTTAGAGATTGGTGCAGGAACTGGAAGGTATTCAATCGCCCTAGCAAAAATGGGATACGATGTGGTCGCCGTTGAACTTGTGGAAAGCAATTTGAAAGTTTTAAGAGAAAACTCAAAAGGGCTTAATAACCTTATAAGTTATCAAGGCGATGTACTTAATTTGCAGTTTGAAGATAATACTTTTGATATGGTACTCTGTTTAGGTCCGATGTATCATTTGTTTAACAAAAGGGATAAAAACCGAGCAATTTCTGAGACAATTAGAGTGTGCAAGCCAAAAGGAATTTGTATGTTTGCTTATATTCCTCATACATCTATATTGTGGAATTATGGTGTAAGGAAAGGTGGACTATCACACCTTGCTTATGCACTCAATAAAGACGGGAGTATTAAAGATACACCAAAAGAAATTTTTAACTCATACTTTATTGAAGATTTTGCAAAACAATTTCAAAAGACCAATACCACATTTTTAAAAAATGTAGCAACTGATGGACTTGCTCCTTTAATGAGAGATTATATTGATGGCGGCAAAATGTCAGATGAAAATTTTGAACTTTTGTATAAACTTCACCTCACCACTTGCGAAAGACTTGACCATCAAGGATATAGCAGTCATATGTTATATATTTGCAAAAAGAATTAAAAAAATAAAATTTTAGCAATTTTTTGCAAAAAGCTATAAATGGTAGTCTTTATAAATAAAACTAATAATGACCAAGAAAGACTTTTGGCTTGATGTTATTAAAAAACACAAAAGGCCAAAGAGCAAGACTCGAACTTTTACAAATAAAAAAAGACCTTTCGGTCTCTAAATATAAAAAATATAAAAAACGCCAAAAAGCAAGAAAGACGAGGCTTGGGGCAAAAACTGCACTAATCGGCACACTTTTGCATATATTTTTCGTAGATAGTAGATATAAGTAAAAACACAAAATGAACCGGCCAAACGAAAAGTGCACTTCGTTGGCACTTTTGCCGTGACTTAGGGGAAAAAATGCAGTGCATTTCTTTTGTATAGAATTCATATCTTGGCTTGGCAGAAACAATGTATTTCTAGCTTTTTTCTTGTTGTATATAAGTAAAAAACACAAAAAAAGACCCGAGAGCAAGGCTCGAACCTTTATAAATAAAAAATCACCAAAAAGCAAGAAAGACGAGGCTCGGTGTGTCAAGTCCACGCAGGAGTTTAGTTGCCTAAATGACTGTGTGGCTTGGCACACCAGAAACAAAGTATTTCGTAGCCCTTTTCTTATTGTATATAGTAAAAAACACAAAAAAAGACCCGAGAGCAAGGCTCGACGGGTACTTCCACGCACGAGCGTACTCTGTACGTGACTGTGTGGAAGTTGCCCGTCAGTAAACACAGCTATCGGGATCTTTTTTTGTGTTTTTTGGTGCGAGTGACGGGACTTGAACCCATACGGTTTCCCACTTGCCCCTTAAACAAGCGCGTCTTCGTCGAAACTCTCGTTTTGGGCTTCAATTTGCTTTTCGCAAATTTTCGCTTTTCACTCGGTTTCTCCTCTCCCCTAAAAAGTTTCCGTAGGTACTTTTTGGGGACCCCGAAAAATGGCAGACGCGTACATTGTACCTAACCCAGCACCAATAAAAAAAGACCTTTCGGTCTTTTTCTTTTGGTGCGAGTGACGGGACTTGAACCCATACGGTTTCCCACTTGCCCCTTAAACAAGCGCGTCTGCCATTCCGCCACACTCGCAAAATGCATCCGTATAATAACATCTTTTTTATATCATTGTCAAGCGGTGATATTAAATTATTTGACATTTTTTTGTTTTTTGAACAATAATATAAGCATGACTATTTTGGATATTGTCCTATATTCGCTGATTGGCGTTTTGGTTTTGGTGATTGTTGTTTGTCTTGCAATAGCAAATTATGCAGGCACAAACTTAGTCACTGTGTTTGAAAAATATGAA
This sequence comes from uncultured Clostridia bacterium, assembly GCA_944384405.1. Lineage (GTDB taxonomy): Bacteria > Bacillota > Clostridia > Christensenellales > UBA1242 > UBA5893. The sequence continues at coordinate 9,211 of CALWTH010000029.1, read as the reverse complement.
AAATATAATGCCGATTTTTTCGACACCATAACGCTAGCAAAAAACATATCTAATGGCGAATTTGGTGGAAAAATACAGGTTGGCGATGTTCCCGGCTTTTTAAACGACTATTATTACCGTGGGACAATTTATCTATCTCCTCGTGTTGCGAGTGCAAATAATATATCTGCCTTCTCAGTTTGTGCCCATGAACTTGGACACGCAATGCAATATCGTGACGAACCTAAAAAAATGAAAAAGTTTGGCAGAAAAGTTATGCTTTCTAATACCCTTTCAAAATTTACTTTGCCTCTTTTTGTTGTTGGAATAGTGTGCATATTTTTTAATATAATAGTAGCAGTTGCAGTACTTTCGTTTGCTTTTATCATGTTTTTTGTTGGTCTTATGACAAAACTTAGCACAATCAAAATTGAAAAAGAAGCATCTGAAAATGGAATTAAACTTTTACAAAAATATGCAAATTTAGATGAAAATCAAGTAAAATATGCGAAAAAAGTGCTTAAAGCCGCAAAATTAACATATGTTGCATCATTTTTGAAAAGTATGCTTAAATGGACCATGCTTGTCAATAAGTATGATTTTTATTAGGAGGAATATATGTGGATTTTATTTTCACCAGAATATTTGGAATACACGCTCATGGGCATAATCTTAATCCCTGGGCTTATTTTTGCAATGATTGCAAGTGCTCGCGTTAAAACAACTTTTAGTAAGTATGAGCAAGTGCTTTCAGCAAAAGGTTTGACTGGTGCACAAGTAGCACAAAAGATTTTGGAAGCAGAAGGTATTTTTGATGTACAAATTCAAAAAGGTCACACAAATGAACTTGTGGATAACTTCAATCCAAAAACTAAAATAATAACGCTTTCAAACAAAGTTTATGATGGAACGAGCATATCTTCAATAGGTGTTGCAGCACATGAAACAGGTCATGCCGTTCAGCACGCAAAAGGCTATGCACCTATGAAGATAAGAACGGCACTTGCATATGTTAGCAACTTTATGAGTTTTTTTGTTTGGCCACTCATTTTAATTGGCATAATTTTAGATGTTGCATATGTTGGTGGAGTTGTTGGAAAGTCATTTTTGTGGATAGGTGTTGCATTCTTTGGTGTCAGTACATTATTTAGTTTAGTCACCTTGCCCGTTGAATTTAATGCGTCAAACAGAGCTTTGAAACTTTTGGTGTCAACTGGCTGTGTTGACGAAATGGAAGTCAAAGGTTGCAAAAAAGTGCTTTCTTCTGCCGCAATGACATATGTTGCTGGACTTGTTGTGTCAATTTTGGAACTTTTGAGATTTGTCCTATTCTTCCTTTTAAGATCAAGAGATAATTAGAAAATATTTGGCAATACTAAGTTTGTAATAAAGGAGATAAAATGAACAAAGAAAATGTAATTTCGAAGTATAGCGATGACAAAATAAAAGATATGGAAAGTTTTTGCAATGACTACAAAAACTTTTTGTCGGCTTGCAAAACTGAGCGTGAGTGCATAGACTATATAACAAAAATGGCAGTCGACAATGGGTATATCAGTCTTGATGAAGCGCTTAAAAACAACATGAAACTTAAAAGTGGTGACAAAGTCTATGCCGTAAACATGGGTAAAGCAATGATGCTCATGGTGATTGGTAAACACGAAATGATGCATGGACTTAATTTTGTTGGCTCACACATCGATAGTCCACGTCTTGACCTTAAAGCAAATCCAGTATATGAGAACAACGGGCTTTGTCTACTAGACACACATTACTATGGTGGAATAAAAAAATATCAATGGACAACACTTCCCCTTGCCATTCACGGCACAGTTGTTAAAAAAGACGGCAAAAAAATAACATTTGCGTATGGCGAAGATGAAAATGATGGCGTAGTCGGTATTTCCGACCTTCTCCCTCACCTTGAAAAGACAAAAAAAGTTGAAATTCAAGGCGAAGACTTGAATATTCTTGTTGGTTCAACACCAGATATGTCACAAAAAGAAAATAAAGTTAAGGCAAACATATTAAAAATATTAAAATCTTACGACATTGACGAAGATGATTTGTTCAGTGCCGAAATTGAAGTTGTCCCAAGTGGCAAAGCGCGTGATTTTGGACTAGACAAGAGCATGATTATGGCATATGGTCAAGACGATAGGTCTTGTGCATATGCTTCACTTAGAGCAATGATGGAAATTGAAAATCCTATGCACACAAGCGTATGTCTTTTTGTTGACAAAGAAGAAATTGGAAGTGTTGGCGCAACAGGAATGAGCAGTAAGTTTTTTGAAAACAGCATAGCAGAAGTTATGAATCTTTGCGGACAATATAGCGAACTGAGTATGCGAAGAGCGTTAAATAAGTCGCGTATGCTTTCAAGCGATGTGACGGCAGGATTTGATCCAAACTATCCAACACCTATGAACGAAGCAACAGAAGCACACCTTGGCAGAGGTATCTCGTTTAATAAGTACACAGGAAGTAAAGGCAAAAGCGGGGCAAATGACGCAAATCCTGAATTTATTGCAAGCCTAAGAAATGTCCTTGACAAAGACGGTGTTTGCTACCAAGCCACAGAGATGGGCAAAGTTGACGCCGGTGGAGGTGGAACAATCGCCTACATCATGGCAGGCTATGGCATGGAAGTCATTGATGCAGGAGTCCCTGTGCTTAGTATGCACGCACCATGGGAAATAACAGCAAAGGTAGACATATACGAAAGTTACCTTTGCTACAAAGCATTTTTTGGAATGTAAAAAAAAGATAGCGTTATTTACGCCATCTTTTTTTGTACTTAAATGTTCTCTGCTAAGAACATTGTCCTAAATTTCGCATTTTTGTTAAAAAGTTCGTCAAATGTGCCAGTATCGACAATTTTACCTTCGTCCAAAAAGAATATTTTGTCAGCATCTTTTATTGTTGAAAGTCTATGTGCGACAATAACGACTGTGCTCTTCCCTTTTAGTGAATCAATACTCTTTTTTATGTCATTTTGTGCTAAGTTGTCAAGAGAACTTGTGCTTTCATCAAAAATGATTATGCTGGAATTTCTAAGTAGTGCCCTTGCAATTGCTAAACGCTGTTTTTGTCCGCCTGAAAGTTTGATTCCACTTTCACCAACCTTTGTTTCAATTTTGTTAGGGAGTGAATCGACAAATTGTTTTAGCGACGCTTTGTCTAATGCTTGATAAATTTCTTCATCAGTTGCATTGTTTTTAGCAAGAAGCAAGTTTTCTTTTATTGTCATGTCGAATATGTATGGAAATTGATTTACAAGCGAAATGTTACTCCTTAGCGATTGTTTATCAAGGTCGTTGATGTTTATTCCGTCAATAAGTATCTCGCCCTCATCAACAACATACATTTTACTCATTAAGTTTAAAATTGTGGACTTGCCTGAACCTGACTTACCGACAAAAGCCACAGTTGTATTAGGCTTTATTTTAAATGATAAATTGTCGAAAATCTTGTTGACAGAAACAACTTTTCTTTTTAAATTTGCCCTATCTTTTTTCTTTAATTTGAAAGTATTTTCGTCGTTGTATGGATTGTCATATTCAACATATGAATATCCAACATTTCTAAATTCAATTTCACCTTTTAATTTTGAAGCACTGACTTTTCCGAACTTTTCGCACTCAAATATTTCGTCATCAAAAATAGAAAACATTCGTTCCGAGCAAACTTTGATTTCAACAATAGTCGTAAATATTTCACCAAAACCCCAAATAAGCGAATATAAATTTCCGTTATTTGAATATACAATCATATATGTCGCAAGTGTAATTGTTCCAATATCAATAAAATATATACCCAGAACAAGTAGTAGTCCACCAAAAACTTCTATAATGAGATTTCGCGTGGAATAGAAATTCATATTCACAACATCTCTTTTGGCGTTGGCTTTTTTGTAATCAATATAGTATTGACTTGACACCTTGCTTAATGAATTTTCAAGACCAAGTGCTTTTATATCTTTTTCACTTCGAACTATCTCTGTAGTTAGTGAATTTATTTTATCTCCCTTTTTCCTTGCAACTCGTTGATTTTTCCTAAGTGCCTTGCTTCGAAAATACTCAATAACAAAACAGAAAAGAATAATGGTCAATAAAGCCAAACCAATATAAACGTTAAGAAAGGAAATATACACAACCATAATAAACGATGAAATAGTGTTGGACAAGAGGTCAACGACATCTGAAAGCGTGGACACTATTCTTTCTGGATCATTAACAATTCTTTGAACAAAAGTGCCTGTGTCATTTTCGGAATATGTTTTTGAAGTCAGTTTAAAAGCACGCTTTGATAAGTCAATGTTAAGATCTGACATAATTTGATATGCGTATTTGTTATAAATTAATCCTGACGTATACCATGAAATTCGACGGACAACATAAATTCCAATTGCAATTAAAAGAGTCACTATCCCTTTTTGGTACAACTTGAATGTTATTTGTTCAACAGATTTTGCAAAAAAAATTGTAATAAAAATATTCGCAGTTGCTGCTAAAGCGTAAACAATTAAATACATGGAAATACCAAATTTATAATTTTTTAAATATTTCCAAATACTAATATTATTTTTCTTTTCAATTTTATTTTTTCTCATAAAAAAACCTCCATATGAATTTTGCATACGAAGGTATTTTTTAAGATTTTTTATTATAAATTATATCTTAAAAGAAGTGCCATTCGCATGACTTATTTTTTTGTTTGTATTTTTTTTATTTGTTTGTTTTTTCTCCATTTTTAAATGGCTCTCCTTTTTTTAAATTTAAATTATTTCAATCGACATAAGCATAATAAAATATTTTGATTTTTTTGTCAATACCAATTTTTAATAATTTTATTTTGTCGAAATAATATTTATTTTTTATTATTTTAAATTATTTTTTTTAATATTTATTTTTCAACAATAAATATTGAAAAATATTATTATTTTTGCAATTTTTCAAGCGTTTTTGTTATTGTTGCCATTACTTGATGGGCGTTATGCCACCAATCTCTTGACCATACTCGTAGCATATTCCAACCTTTTTGTGTCAAGAATTGATTTTTAAAGACATCTCGTTCAAGCGTTGATTTTGACGATGCAATCGCCGTTTGGTCAGTTTCAATTCCAAGAATATATCTGTCTTTTTTGCGGTCATAGACTGCAACTGAAATTTTGCTATTTGAATTCCCAATGTCTATTTCTGTCTTGTAGCCGAGTTTATTCAATTTTTCTGCAATCTGATTTTCCATTGGCAAAAGTCCAAGTGGCTTTTTGCTTTCAATATGTGTTCCACCGCCGACACTGTCCAAAATGACTTTGACTTCATCACCACTTCCACTTGACACTGCCCTAACATATGCCAAATAGCTTCTTAAGAGCTTTGGTCCCATAAACTTACTATTGTCTACTTTAAGTTCTTCAGGCTCAATACTTGTCACAACATATATCTTCTTTTTTGCACGGGTTATTGCAACGTTTAGTCTGTTTTCTCCACCTTCTGCTGAAAGTGAACCAAATATTGCGTTGACTTTTCCAAACTCATTTTTTGCATATGCTATTGAAAATATGATTATGTCACGCTCATCACCTTGTACATTTTCAAGGTTTTTGATAAACAAACTCACATCTTCGCCATTTTCAATTCTTGAAGTTTCTTTTAAATACAAACTTCTAAACTCTTCGTCTATGTAGCACTGCTTGTCAATAAGGTCTTCAATTGCACTTTCTTGCTCAACATTGAATGTTATTATTCCTATTGTTTCGCCGTTTTTTCTTGTCTTTAATATGTTTTTAACAAGGTCAACAACTTTTTGTGCTTCCACAACATTTTTTCTATCACGCCATGTCCCATCAACTAAGATGCGCTCAATTGGTTTGTGTCTGATGTTTTTAGAAATGTTTGGAGCAATTTGAAGTGTGCTGTTATAAAATGCTTTGTTTGAAAAGTCAATAAGTTCTTCGTTTTGACTGCGGTAGTGATATGTAATGTTTGTGCTTGAAAATCTTGATACGGCAAGGTCCAAAAGACTTTCAACTTCAAGTGCCGCCTGAACAGAATAGTCGACATCATCGTCAACAGTACTGCCCATGTACCTTTTCATAAATGTCGTTGTTGGTCTAAGTTGCTTTGCGTCACCTGCAACAACTATTGTTTTTCCTCTATATATTGTTGGTATGGTGTTTTCAATAAACACCTGACTTGCTTCATCAAACAAAACGATGTCAAACATATCTTTTTTTAGTGGTAAAATTGTTGAAACATTTTCTGGTGAAAGTAGCCAGCAAGGGAACAACTTGAAAAGATAGTCGCCATAAACTTCCATTGTCTTTCTGATTGGCCAAAAGTTTTGTTTTTTCGAAATTTGATACAAAAAGTCTTTGCTCTTTGGTGAACCGTCCATAAGTTTTTGATAGTCTGGACAAAAACTTTGAAGTGCTATCTTTTTGCTTATTTCATTTTGCTTTTGTTTTAGTGAAACAATTCTTGCACGAATATTTTCAAAGTCAACAATATGTGAAAGCGTTTGTTTTTCGCTGTCCTCATATTTCACCACTTCGTGATATATCCTTATTGGCAACAACTTTTCGAGAGTGTATTTATATTTTGTATAGTTGCTTGAATTTTTGTAGGCAAAGTCCAAAACAACTTTTTGGTCTTTTGAAAGGCCTTCAAGTAGTGTCAAAACATCTCTTTGTTCAATATAGTTTTCGACGGCGTTTAAAAGAAGTTTAAGTATTTGACTGTTGCCGTTCAAAATGCCGTCTATTGCCATAACATAGCCACTGTCTGACAATATGTTTTTCAAAAATTCATAGCCCGATATGTATTCATCTATCGCTGACAAAGTGTCTTTGAAAGTATCATAAATTTTGTTTTCAACTTCGTTCATCTTTGCTTTTGCAAAAGGATACATAGGAAGAACAACATAGCTTGTTTTTAACATACTGTATGTCTTTGGCTGTTCAAAGCGCGCAATCATCTTTGCAAGCGGTTTCATGTCCTGATAATTTTTTGCACGGGAGTAATATGTCAAAATCTCTCGTGAATATTTGTGGTTTGCTAGGTCAAAAAGTGCAATACGCTCAGAGCAAAGCTCTCTAAGTTTTGACTGTGCAAGCGCAACATCATGGACGCTTAGGTCACTTTTTAGGTGGTCGATAAATGGGTTTTTCTTCTTTTCTTCAACAAAGTTATAATATATCTCCGCCTTGTTCTTTTCATTTACAATTTCAAGTGCTGAGGAAAGTTTTTCGTAGTCTAGCTTCATGAGAGCCTTGTCTTTGAGCATAGCTTTGTATATTGAATACTCCCCGCTCTTTTTGCCAATTTTGAAAGAGTTATAGTACATTGTTTGAAGAGAAATTCCAAAATCTGTCTTTTGTGTCAAAACATCAGATATGACGTTTAGGTTATTAATTTCGCTATTTAATTTTTGAGTAATGTCGTCATACTCTTTAAACAAATTTTCGTCATATGTCATACCTTCTGCTATGGTGTGCGTCTTGAAACATCTTTCGTAAAAATTTCGCTTTTCTTTTTCTGCGTCAATCAAAAACATGGCTTTTTGGTTCAAATTGCCAAGCCTGTTGAACACAACTTCCATTGCCGCCTTTTTCTGAGAAACAACAAGCACTTTTTTGCCTTTGCATATTGCGTCAGAAATGACATTGACAATGGTCTGACTTTTTCCTGTCCCTGGTGGGCCATAGATAACCATGTTGCCCTGCTCATTGACTTTTCTTACAACTTGTTCTTGTGCATAGTCAACATTGTTTATCAAATACAAGTTTTCACATTTTTGTTGTTTGTGCTTTATCTTCTTCGTGTTTAAAAGTTCGTTTATGCTGTCGTTTGCAAGATGTTTTTTCTCCAAGCTTGAATAGTCGGAGTATATTGAGTTTGCAAGACTGCAACGAGCAAGAAGACAAGTGTGCTTAACTTCCGGTGCGTCTAGGTTGCCCGGTTCACCATAGTGATTAAAATCAAAAACCTTTTTCCTTGCTGAATATTCAATTTTTATCCCAAAGTCTTTTAAGTATGCAATGAGCGCTGAGATGTCTTTAAAGTGTGAGCCAAGACAATCATACTCCATTTCCAAATCTTCTAGGTTAAGGTGAAGGGCATCACTAAACGCAAGCAAAAGTGCTTTGTTTAACTGAACATTTTCGCCAGCCTTTGGATAAATGTTGACTGTGTTTTCGTCAACGACATCAATGACAACTGGAAACATGATAAGCGGTGCTTTAAAGGTGTAATTTTTTAGCGTTCCATAAACAAAAGGATAGCATAAAAACAATTCATATCTTCCTGTTTCTTTTTCAATTTCGTCTATTTCGCGTTTGAGTGCTTTGAGCGATGTAACTTCGCTTTGAACAACGCGCCTTGAGTACTCTCTTTTTTGACGCTCATACTTTGCTTTTTCTTTGTCATTTTCGAAAGTTTTGTCTGGAAATCTAAGTTGAATATTTGACGCCTTGACTATGTCATCTTTTGTGTCTTTGCCTACAAGCGTGTAGACGACATTTTTGCCGTTCCAAAAAATATCGACAAGTCTTGCAATCTTGTCTTGGTCAAAAGTCAAAATTCTACCAATATCATAGCCGTTCTTTTTGTTGAAAGACTTTAAATACAAACTTCTGTTTTTACCACTTATTTCAATAAGTCTTTCTTTGTAATATGTATATATACTCTTCATTTTTATCCTACTTATTTTAAGTATATATTACGCAAGACTTTTTTTTTATTTTTTGACGCTCACTTTTTTGTTGAAAGCAAAAAAAATATGCGAAAGCATTTCGCTTTCGCATATTGCAAACCTCGTTTGCGTGAGCGTCAATATTTTCTTTAATATACCTTAATTCCGTCATCATCAGCATCAACTGTAACAGTGCTTTCTGGCGCAAGGTCGTTAGAGAGCATATATTTTGCAACAAGAGTTTCGATGTTGTTTTGAATATATCTTTTTAGTGGTCTTGCTCCATAGCTAATGTCATAGCCTTGGTCGATGATAAAGTCTTTTGCCTTATTTGTCACAACAAGTTTAAGTTGTCTATCCATAAGACGCTGTGCAAGTTTGTCAAGTTGAAGGTCAACGATTTTACCTATCTGGTCTTTTGTGAGAGGTTTAAAGAATATTATCTCATCAAGCCTGTTCAAAAATTCAGGTCTAAAATATCCCTTTAAAAGTGTGTTGACATTTTCAATACACTTCTCACTAAGCGTGCCATCACTTT
>CALWTH010000028.1 GCA_944384405.1 uncultured Clostridia bacterium | reverse complement strand
CTTCACTTTCATCATCTGAGATTTTATTTATAGAAACCTCATAGGCGGTGCGGTTCTCCACTTCGCCATTTTCTAATTTCTTTTGATAATCACGAGATTGAATTCTCCCAACAAGTGATACCTTTTTCCCTACCTCTAAATTTTTAACAAACCTTGCATTTCTTCCCCATGCAATACATGGGAGATAGTCAGATTTGTTGTATGCTCTATTAACTGCAATAAGCACATCGCAAATTTCTCGCTTGAAAGGTGTTGTTCTGTATGTGGGTTCCTTGCAAATATATCCAGTTATTTCAATTATGTTTGGATTCATATCCTCAGTGTAGTCAATGACTTCACGAACAAACACAGTGAGCATAAGTTTGCTCTTTTGGTCTTCAATTTTGTTATAACTTCTAAATTGACCTTTAACAGCTAGGGTACTTCCCACTTTCATATCTTTTGTAAGGAGTTTGTCAGATATGGTGATTGGTATTATGTCACATTGGTCTGATAGCCTTTTAACTTCAAGCTTTATCTCATAAAATGCCTCACCGAAACTTTCATGACTAAACTTTGGTTCTGTCAAAATTTTCCCACACAAAAACACTTTGTTGTTGGATAATAATTCGTACTTCATAAAATTTCTCCTTAATTTTTCAGTTTTTGTACACCTAATCTGTCAATTTCATAATTGTCCTTATACACAAGGTCGCCAACAGATGTAACGGTGTAGCCCTGTGCTATAAGTCTGTCTAAAATCATAGGAAGTGCATCTAGTATGTGGTCGGAATTGTTGTGACACAAAATAATAGAACCATTTTGCACATTGTTGATTATCCTTGTCGTTATCTCCTGTGCACTAATTCCCTTCCAATCAAGTGAGTCAACGCTCCATTGAATTGGAATGAGCCCAAGTTTTTCACTTGTTCTAATTAGCGTGTCATTATACGCACCATATGGCGGACGGAAAAGCTCAACATTTTTGCCGGTGATTTTTTCAATCATATCCACACAAGTGGTGAGCTCTTGCTCCATTGCAGATGCAGACAACTTTGTCATGTCGGGATGGGTGTTTGAGTGCGTGCCAATCTCAAAGCCCCGCTCGTCAATCTCCTTGACAAGATCGCCGTATTTGTCCACCCAAAAGCCAACAAGAAAAAATGTTGCATTTGAATCATACTCATCGAGTATATCCATAATTCCTTCAGTTTTGTCAGCACCCCATGCCGCATCAAATGAGATTGCAACCTGCTTGTTCTCAGTTTCCACACTGTAAACGGGGACAAGTTTAGCATTGTAGCCAAAGAAAACTTGCGCAGACGAAACCCCATTAAATGATATGGCAAGAAGTACCACTGCCAGCAAAACAACTAGCACAAACCTAATAGATTTTAACTTTACAACACAGAACATTAAAACCTCGCTTTTACTATAATCATTGTACGCCATGTTTCAAAAGCGATATTTGTACAAATGACCACAGTTTTGTTAACTTATGTCGAAATATCTATATTACCCGGGACAAAGATATATGACAAAAACATTATATTCGCTTGTTTTTAATGTTACGAAATACAATATATCACACATTTGACTTTTTTACAAATGTTTTTTAGTTTTTTACAAAAATATTTTTATTTTTTCAAAAGTCACGCTTTTTATCAAAAAAAGCACAATAAAAAACGACTAGAATTTTCTAATCGTTTTGCAATACATTATTATTAAATATTGAAATAAAATGATTTATATTATGCATAAAGCTTATTGGCACAATTCATCTGAACTATTCTGTTTCTTTTGTTTTTCCAATGTTTTTTTAATCAAATCAACATCAGCACCTTTGACTTCACGAGCAAATAAAACACAATTTTTAGGTGTGCCATATTTTAATACAACATCTTGAAGAGGCTTTATATCGGCGCCTTCAACATATTTAGCAAAAACATAGCAATATTCTGCGTCACCAGAAGCTATCACTTCATCTTCTAATGATTTGATGTCTGCGCCTTTGACATCACGAGCAAATTGATAACAATCTTGAACCCCACCAAATTTTAACACAATATCTTGAAGTGACTTTACGTCTGCACCTTTAACATCGCGAGCAAATTGATAACAATCTTGAACTCCACCAAATTTTAACACAATATCTTGAAGTGACTTTACGTCTGCACCTTTAACATCACGAGCAAATTGATAACAATTCTGAACATCTTCAAACTTCAATACGACGTTTTGAAGAGAAGAAACATCAGCACCTTTAATGTCGCGAGCAAACAATAATGCATACTTGGCATCTCCTTTCTCTATAATTCTATTTTGAAGACCTTTTATGTTGGCTCCTTTAACTTTATGTGCAAATTCATAACAATCTTTTGCAGAGCCAGACTTTAAAAGTTCTTTTTGTTTACCTATTAGTAATAATGACACCATAAAAACCTCCATCATTCTTTTATATTGTATCATCAGGTTGTCAAGATGTCAATATGAAATGATTTTCAAAAGGTAATAATGTCGAAAAAAGTCGAAATATTTTATTTATTAACATAAAAAAAGACTAGGAAATAACCTAATCTTTTTTTTCAATCAAACTAAATAGATTTTGTAACTGGGTTTCTTTGCATATATATCTAACTTCTCGTCTTCTTTTCACACTCTTTGGTGTGTCGACATCTCTCTTTAAAAGGAGGTGATCCAGCGGCACCTTCCGATACCGCTACCTTGTTATGACTTCACCCCAGTCATTGGTTTTACCTTAGACAGCTGCCCCCTTGCGGTTAGCTCACTG
>CALWTH010000027.1 GCA_944384405.1 uncultured Clostridia bacterium | reverse complement strand
ACAGAACCTTTATCGGTAACAAATGCCAAATGACCACCTCCTCTTTCACAATGTATAGCGAATTAAAAAAAATCTGGCTAACTTGAACTAACTTAATTCAACTATCAACCAGATTATAAAAAAACAATATTATATAAATTTATAAATTTGCATATTGACGAATTGTGTGGACTATGTTAATATATTTTATGGAGAATAAATATGGAAAATATGAATAAAGAAAAAATGTTGAAAAAATCAAAATCTTACAAAACAATTTCAAAAGTTTTCAAATGGCTTAGTGTGGGGCTTGCAGTTGCTGCAGTGATCGCAGGGGTTGCTGTTGGTGCCGTTGCTGGAGCCACAGTAGGAATTGCCACGTTTTTTGGTTGTGGCTTGTTTGGCTTTGCTTGCTATCTTTCTTCAATCACAGCAGAAGCACAATCATTTTCACTTTCATCAAAGACTAAAGTATCAGAACAACCAATGACTGATGTGAATGATTTGAATAAAATTTCCATCAACACAATGGAAAAACATGAGACTTTGGAACAAGAAAAATACCACACAGTTGATGTAGATAATGAGAACGGTTATGTCACACCAAAGTTAGAGAGCAAAGAAGTTGTTGATTCAAATGGTAATAAATGTTACACAGTTCCAGTAGACGGCAAAGAAGATGTCAAGTATAACATTACTTTAGAAAAATAATAAAAAACTGCTTAATAAAAATAAGCAGTTTTTTTATGTTATAATTACGCATATGTGAATTATCACACTATAATTTTTTTTTGACTAATATTTTTTATGTATAACTTAAAAACTTTTGAAAATCACCTGCATAATATAAAAATTTATGATATAATCAAAATATTAATGACATTGTTAAGCAATGGGACACTGCACTTTTAAATAAAGTTAAGATTTTAAGTGATAAGAGAAATGTAATTAAACAATCATCAAGGAGTAAATGATTAATGAACAAAAAAGAGTTTTTTAAACAAAGAATAGATAAAATTGCGAAAGAAAGTTTTAATGCTGAACAAAAGGAAATAGCAAAAAAAATTATAGATAACGCGAATGAAGAAGATATTGACGCTGTTTGGAGTTTAATAAATCAAAGAGTCAAGACAGGCTTTGTTTTTGATGAAGCTCCTGAAATCAATCATAATTGTGTTGCATACTTAAAAGAGAATAGTAAATTAGGTATAAACTTAGACAATAAAGACGCTTTGGAGCATAGTTTAATTATTGGTGAAAATTATGATGCTTTAAAAAATCTACTTGTTACATATACCGATAAACAAGGAAAAGGCATAATTGATGTCATATATATTGATCCACCATACAACACAGATAAAAGTAAAGAAGAAGGTAATGACTATAAAGACGATATAGAAAGTAAAAATAAATTCATTTATAGAGATAAGTATACTCGTGATGGATGGCTAAATATGATGAATGAAAGGTTAAAACTTGCAAAAAAACTTTTATCAGATAATGGAGTGATTTTTATTTCTATTGATGATAGTGAACAAGCCTATTTAACTGTTTTATGCAATGAAATTTTTGGGGAAGAAAATTTTATATCTAATTGTTTTGTTTTGGATAATATGAAAGGGAAAACTAACGACAATTTTATTTCAAATGTTGGATCTCGTTTACTCATATATGCAAAAAACAAACAAATTAGCAATATTAATGGTTTTAATGAAGTTGAAAATATATATGGGGATAAAGTAGAAGATTCTTATACATTGCAAGATGAAAATGGATGTTATAAACTGATAACTTTTAAAAAAACAGGGCAATCTAAATTTAGGCAAGATCGCCCATTGATGTTTTACCCTATTTTAGAAAAAAATAAAAAATTGTTTGCTATTAAACAAGAAGAATTTGATAAAATTTATATTAATAATAAATTCGATGATGTGTATTTGAATTCTTTAAAAAACAAATATTCTGATTATAATTTTATTCTCCCAATTGATAATGATGGTAAATACTTGAGATGGACAAGCGGGTACAAAAATTTTTTAAAGAACATAAATACAAATGTAATATATGATAATGGTGTTAAACAAAAAAATAGACCAAGTGCAATTGAAATGTTACAGGAATATGTATCTGGAACTCCAAAAAATTTTATGTATAAACCAAGTTATGCCAATGGTACAGATGATTTAAACAAATTAATTAAGTATAATAATTTTGATTACCCTAAACCTATATCTTTAATAAAAGATATAATAAAATTGATTTACACAAAAGACAAAAATACAATTGTTCTTGATTTTTTTGCTGGTTCTGGGACAACTGGACAAGCCGTTATGGAATTAAATGAAGAAGATGGAGGCAAAAGGAAATTTATTTTAGTTACAAATAATGAAAATAATATAGCCACAGATGTTACAAGAGAAAGGTTATATAGAGTCATAATGGGTAAAGGATCAAAAGGAGAACATTTTGAATGGACTTATTCAAAAGATAAAAAATTTTTAAATAACAATTCTGTTAGAGTTTTTGATATTGTAAAACAACAATTAAATATAACAGAAATTGATAAAGCAGAAAAAATACGAAAGGAAGCTGAAATAGGATTTGAAAAATTAAATAGACAATACTTGCAAAATAATAATTTAAACATTTATAGTACATTGGCAGCTTTAACTCCTTATAAAGAGGAGAATTGAAATGGAATTAACAAACTTACAAAAACAAACTGTAGATCAACTTTTAGCGTTGTATAATCCAAATACAAAAACAAAAATAGATTTTAAAGCGCCTACTGGAAGTGGCAAAACACTTATGGCAACGGCTTTTATATCTCGCTTAATTGAACAAAATCCTAATGATAAATTTGTTTTTGTTATTGCGACGCCTTCATCTTCCGATTTGCCTTTTTCTTTTGAACAAAAGATTTTACAATACAAACAAGATTTGTCTTTTTCAGATTTTAGTGTGGAATATGTAAAAAGTCCAAGTGAAACTGGTCAAAATAAGTTAAAAACAGATGGAACAATAAAGATAATACCAGAACAAAACAAAATTTTTATTTTTGGTAAAAGTAGTTTCGGTAAAGATAGAATTCTAACAACTAGACATGTAATCAATGATTTTGTTGATATTACCATAGATCAAGACTATAAATTAATTTATATAAGAGATGAAGCGCATATTGGTGGTCGTTTAAAAAATGATGAAAATTTTGAAGCCTTGATGCAAAATAACGCAACCCTCATAATAAAGATGACGGCGACACCTGACTATAAGGATTTGACCATAAATAAAGTTATTCTAACAGAAGAAAATTTAAACAATCCTGCAAAAAATGAAGGTAAATATCTTTTAAAAACTCATGCTGTTGCGCTTTTAAAAAATATAATGACTGATGAAGATATGCTGCTAGATGCTATTAAAAATTTCAAAAAAATAAAAGAGCAATATAAAAATCTTGAAAAAGATGATGTCTATATAAGACCTGCAATGTTAATACAAGTGAAAAATGACACCAATATAAATATTGAAGAAAGTATATTGTTTAATGAGTCACTAAATAACATAAAGAAACAGTTAAATAACAACAATTTAAGTTGGGTTCAATATTTTGGAAATAACGACAAAGAAAGTAATACAATTTATAAAGATAAATTTACTTTAAGTGAAATAACCGATAATAAAAGTGATATTGATGTGGTTATCTTTAAACTTGGTCCCGCAACGGGTTGGGATATTCCAAGGGCATGCATGCTTTTGCAGTTAAGAAATGTTAGTTCAGAAGGCCTTAATATCCAAACTATTGGTAGAATAAAAAGAAACTGCTATCCAAGGTTAGTCAAAAATGAAATAACAGATAAATATTATATTTATTCTAACGCACCACAAGATAACAATTTATTCATATTTACTGCCAAAGTAAAACAAGAATTTGTCAATGAACAATTTATGTCTGTTGAAATAACAAATATAAAAGATTGTTCAAAAAAAGTTTCAGAACAACGATTAAAAAATGATTTATTAAATTATTTAGACATCAATAAAAATAAAATACTGCAATATAGCAAAGATTTGTTTTTGGTTGAAGAGTGTAATAATATTTATTACAAAGATGTTCATTTGACAGCAGCAGGTGGACAATATGTGTCAAAAATATCTAATGTGTTTCAGTTTATAAAATTTTATAATAATGTTAAATCTTCAAATAAGTATATTTTTGATTTCTGTGAAAAAATTTTTTATGAATTTTGGAAAACAAATTTTATTAAGACTAAAATTGAGGATTTCCAATATACAAAAGAAATGTTTTACATAACATTAGTTAAATACTTTAAAAATGATATCGTAAATTTAATTAACAAAAACAAGCAATATAAACCAAAATACAAAGTGTCATCTTTACCATATAAGCCACAAGAATATACTGAAATTTATAGTTCAATTTCTCACGAAGAAAGTACAAGAATGCACTCATATCTTTTTGATACAAAACTTAACAACATTGACTTCTCTCAACCGATAGGAGAAAATTTATCTAGTCCAGAAGTTATTGTTTTTAAAAAAATTTGTAAGATTGATTATGACAAAGGCAATATACGTGTTTGGTGTAAAAATTTCACAACAAGCAATGTTAATGGTGCATATCTTGACGAATATAATAATGTAAGGCGAAGTTTTTTTGATTTTGTTGTTAAATTTAAAAACAATGTATTTCTCTATATCGAAGTGAAAGGCGATAAAGATATAAATCCTGAAAAAACAAATATGCTAAAAGGAGCATATCAAGAATATTTTAATCAAAACTATACATTATTTGACAATATAATTGTGATGTCTATTTTTAAAGTAAACACAACAAAAGGAACAATTTCTCAGGAAAGTTTTTATGATAAAACAAAAATAAACAAAGATCTTAAATCACTATCAATAGATGGGTTGTTCAAAGAATTAAGTTCATTATAAATTGTTTTATTAAAAAAAACGATACTTTTGAAGTGAACCCCGAAGGGGTCACTCAAAATAAAAAACCACTAGGAAGAAATTTTAGATTTCTTCCTATTTTTTAATCTCTTTGTATTGTAAAATTCTATCCAATCTTCAACTAATGCTTGATAT
>CALWTH010000026.1 GCA_944384405.1 uncultured Clostridia bacterium | reverse complement strand
AATGTACGCTTCGCTTTACATTTTGTCGGTACTTGCTTATAAGTTAATAATTATCAGTTAAATTTTTTAAAAATAGATAAGAGTAATGTTTATATATTAAAAAAAGTATAAAAGCAGGAGTTTAGTTACCTAAATGACTGTTTTGGGACGTTTTGCAGTAAACAAAGCAAGAAAAATTTTGCAACATTTTTCAGTCACGCAGTTTTTCGACAGTCTGAATGACCGTCTTTTACGGCGGTCATTTATTTAACTCATACTATATTTTTGTAGCATCTTAACTTCTGCTGGTCTTAATTCAACATCATCTTGACTTAAAAGACATATTGTGCTTATTGAACTTGTTTTTGAAGCTTTGCTATTCGCCACCAATTTTCTTATGCACAATGTTGTTTTTTCACTATTCGCACCTTGCTTTGATTGATAATAAGCATCAAGAACAGAGAATAAGTTTAATGTGTCCAACACAAACACCACAACATTATTTTTATGATAAAACAAACTGCCAGAATGATATAGCAAATCATTTATTTTTTCAAAACTGAACTGTGTTTGCTCATCAAGCAATGATGTGATTTGAGTCAAATTTTCAATCATATCAAGTTTAAGTTTTGTTTCAATGGTAATTTCGACTCCAACTACAATACACTTATACCCCATTTGAGTGTATTTTTTCGTATGCTTTTCAATAAAACTTATTTGGTCGTTAAGATTTTCACATATCACCACTCTTGATTGCCCAGCCTTAAAATCGGGCTGCTCAAGTATTACATTTGGAATGACTGGATCATAATCTAAACTATAATGATTTTTTGAAGGCACAACACCATTTATTTCACTCAGTTCTTTCATCTTTGCATAACCTTTTGAAACATAAAGTGTTGCAGTTCCATGCAAAATATCGCCTTCAATCAGTTTGTGCTCTTTTACCACTGACGCATCTATTAAAACGACATTTTTTTGTTTAACGCTTATGATGTTTATAACAAAATAATTATCTTGTGATGTTTTTCTTAAAATTCCTTTAAATTCAATTGTGTTGGTACTAAGTGGCATATTTTCTTCGTCAAAATCTTGATCAAAGACAAATAAATTCTCATCAGTTTTTTCAGGTTGCAAATACATTTTCAATTCTTTGTCGCCATTGACTGCGAAATTCATACCAAAATCATCTTCTTCGCCCATTGATTTAACGGGACGACCTATCTTTTTGTTAAATACAGGTCTTTGCTCACCTGCCTTAATTCGCAAAATTTCAGTTATCAAAACATCTCTTCTTTTTGAAGTTGGTGAATTGACGCCACAAAGCCTTGCTATACGTCGCAAATCATATATCCCCAGTTTTTTTAATTTTTCTTCTGTAATGCCGTTAAACATAACCCCTCCAAGTATTATTATATTAGCACATTTTTGTACAAAAGTAAATGAATTTTTTTACATTAATAAACTTCCGTTATCGGTTTCGACAACTTTCAAAATATTTTCTATTTCGCCGTCAGTTGCGTTTACGTACACATAATATGTTGCTCCATCATGTGAGCATATGTTCTCATAACAAAGTATTTCACGATTATATTCAAGTGGAGCCAAGCAAAGTCGTGTTTCCTTGACATAAAGTGACGATGGTACTTCATCTTTTGCACTCTGTACACTTAACGCTGGCGTTTTTAAACTTCTTTTTGTGTGATTTGTGTAATATGATGATGCTTCAAAGCCAACAACTCTTCCGCTATTTAAGTCAACTTTGACTTTGACAAGGTCGGGATAAAGAATTACACAATTTTCAACTGGCGCCAAGTTGATGTAAGCATCACCACCAACAACATCACTCCAAACACATTTGACTTCATTAATTCCTGTTGCGTTTGTGAACTTTATTGCAATATCTTCTGCAGTGCCGAGGGAATAGTTTTGTGTATCATCAAAATCTCCAACACTTAGTGTCAATATTTTTGCACCATTTTGAGTGACTTGAACATACATCGAATGTTCAGATGGAGCAATGAGTTTAAAATCATAGGTCTTGAAATGACCGTTTGTTTCACCAAGATATGTAACGCTATTTTGATCAACATCTTTAAACACATCAAGTATTTCAGACTTTGCAACATCACTTGTGACTTTGCTAAAATTCATGTTTTTGATATCTTTATTTACCATTGAATCAGAAAAAGGCCCATCATATATCATTGCAGGATATTCAACATCTTTTGATTTTAAATTTTGAAGAATTTGAGTAAACTTGTTAAAATCTCCATCAAAAGCAACACTCGCATCATAAATTTTTCCGTTATATATCTTCGTTGACATATCGTTTATTTTGTCTTTAAGCGTTGTGAAAGCGTCTTTGAGTTGTTTGAGTGTTTCAAGTTCTTGCTGAGTCAAATTCTCTCCCCTGTCAAGTTTATTTGAAAGCGTTTGCGTATAGCCACTGACTTGATTTATAAACTTGATAGTTTCGCTTATACCATTTATTGAAATAGGCAATGCGCTAAGATTTGTAGTTGCCTGAGCGGTATTTTTACTTATTTCATTAAGCAAATTTCTTGAGTAGGCGTTCTCGCCACTAACCGCCACCTTGCTAAGTTTTATTGCACTGTTGTTTATATTGTCCACAAGTTCAGAATAATTTCTTTGATAAATATTTTCAAGGTCAACTTTGAGCCTGTTTTGATTTGACATTGAGATTCCATAAAGTACAACAAATGTAACAAGTGCAATGGCAAGGATGACAGAAAGTACAATCAAAAAAATATTGCTTCTTTTAAGTGATTTTTCCATAACTTCCTCCTATATTGCAAACACATGTTCGCCAATTGTGACAACAGGTATCCTCGACCAAATCCATTCGCTTGTTGCAGTTTTTGGATTGTAATAATATAAACAACCATATGTAGGGTCCCAGCCATTAAGTGCGTCTTTTGCAGCACTGTATGCACTATCGTTTGGTTCAAGATTTATTTGTCCATCGTTGACCGCAGTGAATGCCCAAGGTTGATAAATAACACCACTAATTGTATTTGGGAATTCAGGACTATCAACTCTGTTCAAAATTACAGCAGCAACTGCAACTTGCCCAACATAAGGCTCACCACGTGCCTCTGCGTGTACGCACTTTGCCAAAAGATATAAATCTTGTGAAGTGTATGATGTCGACGATGAAAGTCCAAGTGCACTGAGCGTTTTTGGCCCAACAATACCGTCAACAGTTAGTCCATAGTCACGCTGAAAATTTCTGATTGCTTTAAGACTTTGACTTCCAATTATTCCGTCAATGCTACCGGCGTAATACCCAAGTTCTTTTAACCTTTGTTGAATTTGCTTATTTTCACTTTGCGATGCAGTGATGACAATTGCTTCGTTATTTGTAAAAGCATCAATCAAAACAAATGTAGCACTATACAAAATAGCAAATAGCGCAAGCATGAATAAAAATATCTTTCGTTTTTTCATATCTAAAATCTCCTTATCCTAAAATCGATTTTAGTATCTCCAAAATTCTAGATTTATACAAAATATCTTGACTATTGTTTGAAACAAAGCAAAGTGGAGGGTACACAACACACCACCAGTTGTCACCTTTTGCCTCACCTAGTTCAACAATCAAACTATCATAAATACCACTTTCAAGCGCCACACCATCATAACTACGCGTAGGAAACTCCTCTTGACAAAACTTGACGTTTGCACCATAGTCAAAGCCACGCTCACTGAGTACATTTTCAGCAATTTGTTCAAGTGCCGACAAATTCTCGTTGATTGTATCAACAAAATCTTGTCTTGTTTCACACTGCGAAATATACGGAATCAAATATGTTACAATATCGTCTTTTATCTCATACTTGACATTTTGGTCAATAGTCAAATTGCTATTTGCTCTAACGTGAATTCTTATGTAATCTTGCTTTGGACTTGTGCCAAAAATTCCAAACAATACCAATCCAACTGTGAATAGCACAACAACTAATGAAATAATCTTTTTCATAAAAAATCTCCACAGCAGTTATTGCCACTGTGAAGAAATTTATACATTATTAAAAATTTATTTGATTGATTTGAACAAAAGTTTTGGAATGTCCACTCCACATGCCTCATAAAAGTGGTTGACGCTTGCGCTTGTGTTAACCTCGCAAACTACAGGACCATTTATGCTTTTTAAAATATCCACAATTCCAAACTCACACCCAACGGCTTTTATTGCCCCTAGTGCAAGTTGTTCATCCATGTATGATGGAATGTATTTATCCATAGTCGCACCAAGTGCAATGTTTGATCTAAACTCTCCACCACTATTTCTACGCCTCATTGCTGCAACAACTTTATTCTTGATGACAAACAGACGTATATCGCTTCCACTTGCCTCAACAATAAATTCTTGCAGCAAAAGCATGTTGCCGTTTAACTTTTCAACTAAGTCATAAAGTTCTTCTTTGCTCTTGCATAGATAAACATTTTGTCCATAGTCGCCATACCACTCTTTAACCACAATTGGCATACCCAAATCTTCAATAGCACTATTTAAAAACAAGATTGCTTTGTTTCTGTTAAACTTTGTCATCATTGGGAAAATCACAGTTTTTGGAATATTGATATGATTTTTTGCTAAAATCTGATACATATTTGCTTTATTTTGACATATGTCAATAGCAAAAGCACTATTGACCACTTTAACGCCAAGCATTTCCAAATTTCTTGCAAGATGAAAGTCCTTATCAAAAAATATTGCATAATCATATGTTCCAAAAGTTTCATGACATTTGACGGTGCTATTATCAATGTATGTATATAGTTGAACATTTGAAACAAAATCCAATGTGATGTTACTACTCTTCGCGGCGTCAACAAAAAGTCTATTTTCATCTTTAAACGCCTCTTCACTCAATAGATCATCGTGAACAACCAAAACCTTGCCCCTCATATCTACCTCCAAAATAAGCGTACCACAAATATTGTTATTTTGCAATACAAAAATAGATACGCCTAATTAGAGAATGAAGGTGTTTAACATCTGTGCATATGTAAACAAATTTTTGTGAAATGTAATTTATGCTATCATAAAATTTTTTCAAACAGTCAACGCTATCAGTTCTCACAACAATTTGACAATAGTCATTTAGAAGTTTATAGCACACAAATTTACAGTTATGATTTTTGTGGTCAATTGTGGTGTAATTTTTTGTAGGCGAAAGTATGTTTTTGACTTTTATTATGACACTTGTGTCAAGCAAAATTTTACAGACATCTTTGTGCAATACACTAGCATCGCACTCGCAAAAAATTTTACAATCAGACATTGACATAATTTTTATTGTTTTTGCGTTTTTGACAAAATTTGGATTTACTTGTTTAATACCAAATTCATCTGTATAATTTTCATAAATATCGGCACAAATTGCTTTTGCAATCACTGCACCAGACACATCTCCTCCACCTCGTGAAAATAATTTAATTTTTTTATTTTCAACGCCATAAAAGCCAGATGTTACAATTTTAGTGTATTTTTTTAAATAATAATTTAATTTTTTGTTAATTTTTTTATAGTCAATATTTCCGTCTTTAAAATATATCAATTTTTCTGCTGGAATAAACTTTATATTCATATATTTTGCCATTATTTTTGCAGTCAAATATTCACCACGCGAAATAAAGTATTGACAATCTCCATCAGTATCTAACTTTTGTGCAAACTTGTTAATTTGTGCAGATATATTTTGTTTATTTTTTGTTAATTTGCAAAGCAAATTTATTTTTTCACATATTTTATTTAATATTTTTTTTTGATGTTTTTTTGTATATTCAATCAATAAATCTGTTAATTTATTGTCATTTTTGTTGTTTTTTCCAATAGCAGAAAAAACAAAAATATTTCTTTCTTTATTTTTGCATATTTTTTTTATATTTTTTAGTGTAAGTTCTGATGTTGTGGCACTACCGCCAAATTTACAAACAATCAAATTATGTCCTCCATTGTGTAAAGACCTATTTTTTTATTTTGAATAAACTTACATGCAAGATATGCACCTGCACTAAATACCTTTCTTGAATATGCACTGTGGCTAATAGTAAGTTTTTCATCTTTTAAGTAAAATGTGACACTGTGCTCACCCACCACCTCACCAATTCTAAGTGCAAAAACTTTTGGCACTATTTTGTTTTTGTTTAAAGTTTTTATTAACATTTTTGCAGAACCACTCGGCTTATCTTTTTTGTGTTTATGATGCACTTCATATACAACTGTATCCATAGCATCAATCTTTTTCACGCTTTTTAAACACCTGTTTAATATAGCCATAAGCACACTGAAATTTGAAGAAAGAAAAATTGGAATATATCTACTATAACTTTTAATTAATTCATAATTTTTTTTATCATGTCCTGTCGTCGCAATTACGATTGGACACTTTTTCATATAAGCAAGTCTTAAATTGTCCAAAAGTGCATCTTTTGAAGAAAAATCTAGTATGACATAAAAGTTCATATATTCAACTTTTCGCCTGTTGTTTACATCAACTTTTTCATATTCTATATTATTTTGGTCAAAATATGCCGAAGTTTCTCTTCCCATTTTCCCATTTGCACCAATAAGCAAAATCTTCATAAAAACTCCTTTAAATTTTCCATGCACTCATCAATATTTTTCTTAAACTTTTCACTAAGTGGAGTGAGTGGAAGACGTAAATAGTTTTTTATTATTCCAAGATGACTTAGTGCATACTTAACAGGTATTGGATTTGGCTCACAAAACATAAAGTTGTTGAAGTGGTAAAATTTATCAACTATGTACTTTCTCTTTCGCTCACTATTATGTAAATCTAAAATGGCCTTTGGATATACATTAGATGTGACACTTATTGTACCAACTGCACCTAGTCCATAAAACACGCCTGACAAATTGTCATTACCACAAAAAACTGGCATAACATTTTCATGAAACACGTCCAATATGTGAGAAATGTCCGTACTTGCTTCTTTTAGTGCTACAATGTTTTTGAGTTTTGAAATTTTCCGGAGAGTTTGTACTTCAATGTTTACATTTGTTCTTGATGGTACATTGTAAACAATAATTGGCACATCAACTTTTGAAATCTCCTGGTAATGTCTAAAAATTCCCTCTTGTGTGCATTTGGAATAATATGGAGTCACAACAAGACAAGCATCAGCACCATTATTTTTTGCGTGTATAGTGTCAGCAACTGCCCTTTTGGTGTCAGGAGCACCTGTTCCAACAATCAGTTTTGCATAACTTGGCATATGCCTTTTTGCAAGTTTGATTAGTTTAGTTTTCTCCTGACTTGTTATACTCTCACACTCACCCGTAGAACCTAAAATTAAAATATTTTTAATTCCAAGCAATATCTGCCGTTCGATAAGCATACAAAAAGCATCATAATCAACTTTGTGCTGTTCATCAAATGGAGTGACAAGTGCTGTTATCACACCTTCCATCTTTACCTCCCAAAAGTTTAATCAAAATCTCAACACCATTTTGCGCTGCTCCTTTTCTTAAATTGTCCACCACAACAAACATAGCAAAATGTCTTTTGTCATATTGTCTAAGCCTACTAACAAGCACATCATCTTTCCCCTTTGTCAAAATTGGCATAGCACAACCAACATAGCGTACATTTTCCGAACTTTCAATTTCACGCCTAAGTGCGTCAATATCACAATCCACTTTTGTTTCAAAAAATATACTTTCCCCATGACAGACATCAATTGGTATACGCACAGTTTGTGACATGATGAAAATGTCATCATCATGTAAAATTTTCTTTGTTTCAAATATTATCTTTTTTTCTTCTTCACAAAAATTATCATCATAAATTGTGCCTATGTATGGAATGACATTGTTGTTAATAACATAATCTAATTTTTTAAGTTGACGCTCGTCAACAACAAATTTGTCATCAAGCGCAAGTTTGCCTGCCCCACTAAGCGATTGATATGTTGAAATATATATACTCTTTAACCCATACTTTTTGTGAATTGCAAAAAGTGACATCACTTCTCCAATGGTAGCACAATTTGGATTGCAAATTATGTTACCCACAATATCTTCACTATTTATTTGTGGAACAACAAGCGGATACTTTTTCCTAAAATACGAAGAAAAATCAATCACCACAGTTCCGCTTTTCACCAGCATATTCACATATTTCTTTGACACATCTTCACGTGTGCACATAAGCGCATAGTCCGGCCTTAGTGAAAAAATATTGTCATCTAAAGCACTAACGACATATTGTTTGTCACCAATATTAAAAATTTTGCCCTCTGAATTTTTTGAAGCAAAAAGAAAAAAATCAGCTTTGATATTTTTTTCACCCAAAATATCCAGCACAGTTCTGCCAACAACCCCGCTAGCACCAACAATAGCAACTTTCGCCATAATATCTCCACCAGTATTAGATGAAAAAAATCAAATTTTTGTGACTTAAAAAAAGTTATTTAAGACGAAACATTTCAACAATCAAACAACTCATAAATTTCAATATTTAAAACCTTTGCAATCTTAAAAAGAGACTTAATTCCAAAATTTAAATCATTTTTAATAATTTTATTAAAAATACCAACTCTGATACCACACAACTTACAAAACTTTGTTTTTGTTAATTTGTTTTTTAATATGTAATCTTGAATAATGCTAATGTTTATCTCATTTTTCATATAATCTCCTTACAACGACTATATCATCCCATTTGCGGGATAGTCAAGACATTTGTCCCATTTTTGGAATATAATGCAAATAGATATGGAATTTTCAGAAAGATTAAAAGAACTAAGAGAAGAAAAAAAGTTATCAATACAACAACTTGCAAAACAAACAGGTATTGGCTCTTCATCTATATGTAGGTGGGAAAATTGTCAAGCAGATATTAAGAGTATGCAATTAATAACGCTTGCCAAATATTTTGGTGTTTCAACAGATTATTTACTTGGACTAGAAGATTAAATAAAAAATCCTATGAATTATGGGGTGCACCCCATTAATCATAGGATTTTTTTAAGTAAAAGTCTTTTATTCTTCTTCGCTGTCACCTGTCAAATCTTCTTCCAAAACAGATGCGATGCACTCAACTCTAAGTTGTGGGTTATTAAGTGTTGCAGTATGGATATTTGCTCTATGGCAATAGTATGTGTCAGTTGTGTTGGTAGAGAGTTGTGCATAGAAATAAATATATTCAGCATTTCCATAGTTGTCTACCACCAAATCGCATGCACCTTGTTGAATATTTTCCATTTCAGCAAGTGTTTGTGATACTTTGTCGCGATAACTTATTCTATATACCCCACTTGAAGTTGTGTAATAAACATAGTCGCCACTGACAAGTTCAATTGTTGCATCTTCATTAACAAGTCGACTTGGTTCTGCTAAATAACCATTTGCAGTTTTTGTGGCAAGATAAATTTGTGATTCTGCTTCATAAACAACATTGTTTTCATTGATTGGTGTGAAATTTGTTATGCTATCTGTTTCGTCAACTTCACCAAGAATTGTCCATTGTATTTTATCGCTTCCAAAAGAATTGTAGTTTTTAATTGAAAAGTATGGTGCAATTGAAGTACCATCATCTTGTTTAAAGTAAAGCATACCATTTGTGTAACAAACAAGGGTGACTGGATTTGTTTGATATCCAAGATTTTTGGATTCGCCGGTTGCTATATCATATCTGTAAAGTTCATTTCCTGTAAGATTTTCATCTTCTGCATCTTTTGTGTAATAAAAGGCATCAATTTCACCAAATTCACTTGGGAATATAGCATCTGTTGCATCACTTACAAGTACTTCGCTTTTTGAAATTGAATTTCCTATGCCAATTTTTGTTACTTGTGAATTATCATATATAAGTACATAATTATAATCTTCATCTGCGGTTGCAAAGAAAAACTTTCCACGTGAATCTTTTGTCGTAAAAATTTCTTTTAATCCTGTTCCGTCAAGGCGGACACGATAAAGTGTTGTCAAATCAAATCTGTCATCACCATTATCTTCTTTGTGTGAGTTTGGTGATGTAAAGTAAAGGTATTCCCCCAAAATATACATATTTGAATTGTCAAAGCCTGCAATCTTATCATAAACTTTGTCAACATTTTCAATTTGTCCATCTTCATCAGTGGTTGTAAAACCAAATTCATCTGTTTTAAGTCTAAACAGTGCGTTATGCTTTGTTGTTCTTTCTGTATTGTCACTTCCAGACAAAGTTGAATAGTCAACATATGTGTTTGCAAAATATACATAGTCACCAATTGTAACTACGCTTCCGCCATTACTTAAAACCTCACCGGTTGGCACATTTAACTTTGTACCACATCCGGTGAGAAGAAAACTGACACACAAAACTAAACACGCTAAATACGTAAAAATCTTTTTCATATAAAAATAATTCCTTATGTTATGCTACTGTTGTTTCAAACAAAACTGTGAAGTTATTTTGAACATCACTAAAACCACTTGTTGTATCTGCAATAGTTGTTGAAAGCCAAACTTGTGCAGATGATGGATTGTCATCGTGTTTGTATCCTTCAATTTTAACAGGTTCTGAAACTTCGTTTCTAATATGTTCCGAATTTGTCAAATAATCACTTATACTAACGCGAATTGGCATATCAGAATAATTATAAATTGTTATTGTATAGACAATTGGCTGCGTAACCGATGCAAAATCCAAACTCTCCAAAATGTGCCACTCAGTGAGTGTACAACCTTCTTCTCCAAGCAGTGGAGTGCCACCTCGCCCAACATCTTGGTATATGCCAACAGCATAAAGATAATCTTCAACGCTGTCATAATCTCTTGGTGGGGTTGTTAAAGAAGTTTGCGCCGCACCAGAAATACGACATTCAAGTGCGACATAGACATTGTCGTCAGGATTAAACCCAATTGTGTTTGAAACAGAAAATGTTTGCGTAAGATGAGCGTACACGCTGAAAGCGAGCAAGCTTACACAAAGCACCATACTTACAATTGTGGTAAATATAATCGCTGATCTTCGCATATGACCCACCTTTTTAACTTTTCTAACATAATTTTATTCATTTAAGTTAAATATGTCAAGCAAACATAGTTATTTTTTTACAAGCTCTTGGTATTTATTCTAACAGTTCCGCACAAAACATCAAAATATGAAAAAGTCTGGATTTTTTCGTTATATAAAATGGTGAACACACTCGGATAGGTATTGTCTATCACGGCA
This sequence comes from uncultured Clostridia bacterium, assembly GCA_944384405.1. GTDB lineage: Bacteria > Bacillota > Clostridia > Christensenellales > UBA1242 > UBA5893. The sequence continues at coordinate 23,340 of CALWTH010000026.1, read as the reverse complement.
CTAAATCTATCAAAACGCTTTCTGCCCCTATTTATACAAAATTCACAAGTTTGTCCTTTTAATGAAAAAATTTGTGCCTTTATTTCGCCAAGAGCCTCGGTGTTTTTTTTAATCATAAGCTCCTCCGAAATATTTATTGACACAAATTTCACATTTTAGTCATCGTCATCATCGTCATCATCGTCGTAGTCATCATCGTCGTCATCGTCGTCATCGTCATCGCTGTCATCATCTAAATCGTCATCAAAATCTTCATCATCCAAGTCGTCATCTTGCTCATCGTCATCATCGTCATCAGCAATATCTTCATCTTCATCAGCAAACATTATGTCATCATCATCAAGTCCAGAACCAAGCAAATCTTCATCATCATCGTCTTTCACTGTGACACCGTCACCAAGTTCTTCATCTTCGCTTTCAAAATCGTCATTTTCATCACGATTGACATACTCTGACCAATCGTCTTTGTCTTTATCAACGTTTTCAGGATCAATGTTCCTCTCCTGCATACACTGAGGACACATTATTTCGTCTGGCCCAATATAATTTGTTTTGCATATAGGACAAAGTTCAAGGTCAAGTTCGTCATCTCCACCACCAACTTGCATCTCCTTTTTGCAAACACTGCAATATTTATCCTTTTTTAAACAATAGTTAAGTTCACAACGTGGACATCTTATATATTCTTGTTTTGGCATATACAAACTCCTTAAAAAAATCACCTTATTATGCACTAAATATTATGCTTTGTCTACTATTTTATTCAAAAAAATATAAAAATGTGGCTGAAGTTTTTTTGCTTTTAAAGCGTCTTTTCTTTGTTGTTTTCATAAGTCACCAGCCCATGCTTTGTTGCATGCACTGTTAGGTTGCCCATATGGTAATCTTTTATTTCATCACAGTCTACCAAATTGCCTTCCATATCAAGATAATATGGCTTGCCATTTTCGTCAACATACCTTTCAACTTGATTTGCATAAACTTCATTGTTTTGATTAGAAAATGTAGAAAGTTTAGAGTATTTTGGTGCTTTTTGCTCAATTTTTTCACCTTTTAAGTAACTTTCAATAGCCTTAAACTCATTAAAGATTTTTAGGTCTTTCATAAGATAACTTTTGACTGCATCTCTATTGTTTTTTGCAAGAAGTGAACCGAAACTTGTTTTTTGTCCAATACAAAGCTTTCTGTCATCGACAAGCTGATAAGCTTTACCGCCAGCAATTTGATAACCTTCTTTTATTGTCCTAACCATGTTCATATTATGTAAAAAATAACCAAAATAATACACATATGCACAAAGTGTGTAGGTGTCAAAATAGTCATAAGGATTTTTGTCTGACAAAAGCTCCATCAAATTATTGAACCTTTGCCTGTTTCTGCCGTTGCCGTCATAAAGCTGGTGTACAATTTCCGCCTTTGCATAGCCCAAATAGTCAGACTCGCGTGACAAAAGCCCAGATATCTGTGAATTTTGACGCATAATAATAATGCGTGCAAGAAGATGGATTTTCTCATCTTCACTCATACTATTCAATTTTTTAATTGCCTGTGGTGATAATTTGTTCATATAGCAATTATATTACACATAAATAAAAAATTCAATACAAAAAATAAAAATGCGTAAGCAAAAGCAAACTTACGCATTTTTAAATTTAATTACACATTTTTTGTCCAGGTGTAAGAGTTACATATTGATTTTAGATATGTTGCCGCCTGCGTTGGATTACTTTCGCTGACGCTTATTTGCCTTGTTTTTGAACTTGATTGTACCGTCCACTCTCCTCCACCCACAAACGTTGCAGATGTTAAATTGTCGCAACCATCAAAGGCATAATATCCTATACTTTCCACACTGCTTGGGATTGTGATCTTACTTAAACTTCTGCATCCCTCAAAGGCATAATCTGCTATAACTTTAACATCTGTTAGGTCAATTTCTTCTATCGTCGTTGGTATATCTATTGCAAATTTTGTTTTTCCGTCACTTGCTGTTGCTATGCCATTACTTTCACTTTGAAGAGTTTCAAGCCATGGTGTGTCAAGAAAGGCATTTCTTCCTATACTTGTCACACTGCTTGGGATTGTTATCTCCCTTAAACTTGTGCAATAAGAAAAGGCATCATCTCCTATACTTGTCACACTGCTTGGGATTGTTATCTTACTTAAACTTGTGCATTCATAAAAGGCATGATCTCCTATACTTGTCACACTGCTTGGGATTGTTATCTCACTTAAACTTGTGCAATAAGAAAAGGTCCCCCGTCCTATACTTTCCACAGTGCTTGGGATTGTTATCTTACTTAAACTTGTGCATTCAGAAAAGGCCCATTCTCCTATACTTGTCACTCCACTTGGGATTACAATTTGTGTTAAATATGTATTCTCTGGAACTTTCATTAGTTGTTTGGTTTGCCCATCATAAAGTACACCATCAATGTCATAGTATCTTTGGTTTGCTTCATCAACTTCTATATAGTAAAGCCCTCCATCCAAAAATACACGATTGGATTCACCATCATCAAGAGTTGTAACTGATGCTGGAATATAAAGAGAACGAAGTTCAGATACAAATTCAAAATAGCATAGTGTATTTAAATTTTCAGAAAGCCTTAAACTTGTTAAAGCATATGATTCACCAATTGATATATCTGTCATTTCTTGAACTGAGTTTGGAAAATATACACTGTTTAAAACATAAATTTCATAAAGTGACATTGAAAATGTTTGAATAGTATCAGGTATATACAATTTTTTTAGATTATAAGTGTCTGGATAAAAATCAACTTTGGTTACTGTGTATGTTTCTGCATTTTCTGTATATGCTGAAGGCAACACCATAATTTCATCACTTCCATTGTATCCCGTGATTGTGGCTTCTTGTGTCCCTTCCTTGACTACAAATGTGTAATCGGATTTTTGTGCAATAAACTCTGGTTGTTCTTCTAGTTTGCCTTTGTTTAATGTGACTGAAAGTCCATCAAATGTAGTATCAACAGATGTCGCAACATCATACAATTCAAATGATATGATTATGCTAAATTTTGTTGGCTGGTCTTCTTGCTTTGCAGAAATATCTCCAAGATCTTTTAATACACTTACAATTGTGTTATTTGGATAAACTCTATTGTAGTTTTCATCTTCATAGGACACTAAGTCATCATAATTCACTATATAAGAAATATCACTATCACCATAATTTGTTATGTCAATAACAACGTAATAAATATATGCTTTTTGGTTTTGCTGATACTCACCAAAGTTTATTGGCAAACTTGCACTTTCAAAAGAAACATTGCCATCTGTTGAGTCAGATGTTGTACTCTTTTTTGAATCAGAATAAGTTGTTACCTTTGCAAGCCTATCTGCTCCTGGCATTGCACTTTCGTCACCATAGTTCAAACACTCGTCCAAATCTCTCATGACTTTTGCACGGTGTGATACTGCGTTTGCATAGTTTTCTGTTGATGCATAAAGTTGAGTTTGTACATCAACATATACGCCGTTGGCTTCGTATGTAATCGTTCCACTTAGTGTATAACTAACACTTGTTGCTGCATACACACCAAAGCACATTACGCCTAGACAAAACATAAGTGCCGTGATTGACAAAAACAATCTACTTCTTTTTTTACTCATTTTTTCCCCTTTTAATTTTATATTACCCAAAAGGTGTCTTTTTAGCATTTTTATGGCTTATCTAATCAAGTTAGATTAAATTGCTAATCACCATATCTTCGTGCAACCAGTCTTATAAAACAAAGTACGCGAGGCCAAAACGACACCTTTTGGTGGCCTATAACAATTTTACCCCCCCCCCCCCCATATGTTTGTCAAGCGTTTGAGCGAAATTTTTTAAAAAATTTTAGTTTTTTTCAAACTTTTGGTTCTTAGGGTGTGGGGTAATTTTAAAGATTGCATTGTTTTAGTAAATTTAGGCTGTTTTATGTAACTAAATTTCAAAAGTTTATTAAAAAACTCGCAAAAATATACTTTTTGCGAGTTTTTATATTGAATTACACAAACGCAAGTTAATTTTTATTGTTGCGTTTTTTGATAGTATAGCGCTATTTTTGTGTCCTCGGCGAGTGTATCATCTGTCAAGCTTGGGTTTTGTTTGTATATGAATTCTGGCTTTATGAACAATTTTTTCGCAATATCCCAGATTTTTTCACCAACTTTTCCAAAGTATATTTCAATTGCGCAGTCTTTTTCTGGAAGCGGCTCAACTGTTTCAATGTCTGAGATGACTGCACCTTGAGTTGTTTTACAAACGTTTGAATGTACCAAAATCACCGCATCAACATATACATCTCTGCCTTTTTTAACCATTACATCAACATCGCAAACGCTAACCGAAGTGTCAAACATCACATCGCCTTCAATATCTGTTTGATAATTCACCACAAAAGGTATTTCAACATCAACAGAATTTGGTCTTGACTCTTCGTCATTAAAGTATATTAAATTACTTGTAAGCACACCACTGACATTATATGTACCCATATCAACGTACTCGTTTGTGACAACTGCTTTTGAATAATTGACGGCAAGCAATTTATCTATTCTTGGCTCATCTTCTGAAAGTGTTAAACTTCCCTCTATTTTTTTGTCAAATACTATTGGTTCACAAGAAACTGTGTTTTCATAACTTTGTGTTGTGCTGGTTAGCAAGTTTTGTGTGCTGAAAAGGTCAGAAGTTAGTGTTACAGTATTTGTATTATAAACTGCCATATAAACATCAAGAGGTATTGTTATATTTAGTTTTACTTCTTCACCATTTTCAGTAACAGAAGTTTTTACTTCACAACTATTGTCATCAACAACGACATCAAGCAAACTACCCTTTTTTGCATATTCACATTCCACTTCTTGTTTTATTTCGGTCTTGTTATATATTGTCTTGATTTGGGCGTCTTCGGTGTCTGTCACATATGTAATTTTGCTTAGAAGCATAGCCGAAAGTGTAACAAAGCCCTCGCTTGCTTCTTGACCTACAAGATGCACGTCACTTGAAACAGATATGACCTGTCTTATTGGTTCTTTGACAGAAAGTTCAATATTTTCTATCCAATTACTATGACAAGTACCGGCAAGTGATTGGTATGTTACATCTTCTGTTGTTTGACAAATATCATCAGTCACCTTATCAAGATATGGCACTTCTACTGTTGATAAAACATAAATTTTAAGTGTCACTTCATATTGTACTTTGGCAGTGTTGGAACTAAGTGAAGTTACCTTTGAATCGACATTTGTCACCTTTGCCAAAACTTTTGCACTTGGTGTTATTTCGTTATCCGTCACTTTGAGTGAATATGGTGAAGAGTATGTTGCGTTGCCAACAAGTCCACTTTCGGTTAGATACACAATTGTCACAAGTGCATTTCCGCTGATGTTCGCTTCATTAGTCAGCGCCTCTGTTTGAGGTAAGCCACTAGAAACATTGACTGCAAGCACTTTTGTGATATTCTCTGTGCAATCAATATTCACAGAGCACTCAAAAGATGCACTAGCATCATTTAGCCTAGTCTTTTTTACACAATAAAATTTTTCGTATGAATTGTTGTTTGCCATATTCCCTCCAATTTTCATTATGCTATATTGTATTTTGACTATTTTGCGTTTAGAACAAAAAACAAAAAAAAGATGTAAAGTGGGTTAGTCTTTACATCTTTACATAATCACAAGAATGGGTTAATGTCTTGCGAATATAAATTTTTGGGTTAATTTTTAATTACGCTTCAATTTTTGAAACGACACCACTACCTACTGTTCTTCCGCCTTCACGGATAGCGAAGCGAAGTCCTTCTTCGATAGCGATTGGTGTGATAAGTTCAATTTCCATTGTAACGTTATCACCTGGCATAACCATTTCAACACCTTCTGGGAGTTTGATTGTACCAGTAACATCAGTTGTTCTGAAATAGAACTGTGGACGATATCCATTGAAGAATGGAGTATGACGGCCACCTTCTTCTTTCTTCAAAACGTAAACTTGAGCACTGAATTTTGTATGAGGTTTAATTGTTCCTGGTTTTGCAAGAACTTGTCCTCTTTCAATTTCATCTCTTTGGATACCACGAAGAAGAAGTCCGACATTGTCTCCTGCTCTTGCTTCATCAAGAAGTTTTCTGAACATTTCGACACCTGTGATAACTGTTTGTTTACCACTGTCTTTCATACCAACGATTTCAACTGTGTCATTAAGTCTAACTGTTCCTCTTTCAACTCTTCCTGTTGCAACTGTTCCACGACCTGTGATTGTGAAAACGTCTTCAACTGGCATCAAGAAAGGTTTATCTGTTTCACGAACTGGGTCTGGAATGTATGTGTCGATTGTGTCAAGAAGTTCTTGAATTGGTTTTAACCATTCACTATTGACGTCACCTGCTTCGCAAGCTTCACAAGCTTTGAGTGCAGAACCTCTGATAATTGGGGTTGTGTCTCCTGGGAAGTCGTATGATGTCAAAAGTTCACGAATTTCCATTTCAACAAGGTCAGCAAGCTCTGGGTCTGCTTGATCCATTTTGTTCATGAAAACTACGATGTATGGAACACCAACCTGACGAGCAAGCAAAATGTGCTCACGTGTCTGTGGCATAGGACCATCAGCTGCTGAAACAACCAAGATGGCTCCGTCCATCTGTGCGGCACCTGTAATCATGTTCTTAACATAGTCTGCGTGTCCTGGGCAGTCTACGTGTGCATAGTGCCTTCTCTCTGTTTGGTACTCAACATGCGCTGTGTTGATTGTGATACCTCTTGCTTTTTCTTCTGGTGCCTTGTCGATGTCTTCATATTTCATCTTTTCAGCAAGGCCTTTAAGTGCGCAGTATTGGCATATAGCAGAAGTAAGAGTTGTTTTACCGTGGTCAACGTGACCAATTGTTCCGATATTTACATGAACTTTACTTCTATCGAATTTTTCCTTAGCCATTTTTAAAATATCTCCTTTTTTAATTTAGTCGTTATGATTTTAACATAGTTTTTGTTTTTTGCAAAACATTTTTAATAAATATTTTTTTATTTGAAAGTCGAAATATCAGCGACTTTTTTGAAAGCCACACCATCGCCACGCTTCTATAAAAAGCAGTGAGAAAACGATTTCTTGTGGTTTGTTTTGTCATCTCTCATAAAAGCAAAGCATTGCGATGTCTGTATTCTTTCTTTGTTTATAGAAAGTACAATTTTTGAGAATTTTGCAAACTGTTTATTGACGCAAAATTAACTAAAAGCGAGCATTTCTTTTGATTAAATCTTGTTCCCCTTTAAGCAAATTAGAATTGTACTATCGCCAATCGACTGTTTAGAGTGGCATAGCAGAAACAAAGTATTACCTTTATTCGCACTTTGCTTATGCTTGTTTTTGCAAAATTGACAAGAAACAAGAAAGACAAGGCTCGGCGCATTTGGCTCCGCAGGAGTTTAGTTACCTAAACGGCTGTGTGTCACGGCATGTCAAAACAAAGTATTGCTTTTGTTCGTACTATGTTTATAACAAAGTACAATTTTTGAGAATTTTGCAAAGAAAGACGAGGCTCGGTGGGTACCCTCACGCACGAGCGTACTTCGTACGTGACTGTGTGAGGGTTGCCCGCCAGAAACAAAGTATTTCGAAGCAAAAACTCAAAAATTAGCCTTTTTTGCGTTCGCCAACTATCTTCTCAGTAATCGACTTAGGCACCTCTTGATATTTGAGTGGTTCCATAACGAATGTTCCACGTCCTTGGGTTTGAGAACGAAGGTCTGTTGCGTAACCAAACATTTCTGCAAGTGGCACTTCGGCACGAACACGTTGATATCCTGGAATTGAGTCATTTCCAAGAAGGATACCACGGCGAGAAGTCAAGTTGCCCATGACTGTTCCAAGATATTCGTCTGGAACGTCAACTTCAACTTTCATGATTGGTTCAAGAAGCACTGGGTTTGCTTTTGCTGCACCCTCTTTGAATGCGAGTGAGCCTGCGATTTTGAACGCCATTTCACTAGAGTCGACATCGTGGTAAGAACCATCGAATACTGTTGCACGGAAGTCTATTGTTTCATAGCCTGCAACAACACCGTTCATTCTTGCTTCATCAATACCTTTGTTGACTGGTTGAATAAATTCTTTTGGAATTGAACCACCAACTGTCTTATCAACAAATTCATATCCTGAGCCTGGTTCAAGTGGTTCAAACTTAACCCAGCAGTGACCGTATTGACCTTTACCACCGCTTTGACGGATGAATTTACCTTCTGCCTCAACGGTTTTGCGTATTGTTTCACGATATGCAACTTGTGGTTTACCAACATTCGCTTCAACTTTGAATTCACGAAGAAGTCTATCAACAATGATTTCAAGGTGAAGTTCGCCCATACCTGAAATAAGTGTTTGACCTGTTTCTTGGTCTGTTTGGACTCTGAATGATGGGTCTTCCCTTGCAAGTTTCCCAAGGGCAATTGACATTTTTTCTTGCATGTCCTTTGTCTTTGGCTCAATAGCAAGCTGAATAACTGGCTCTGGGAATTTCATACTTTCAAGCTGAATTGGGTGTTCTTCGTCACAAAGTGTGTGACCTGTGATTGTGTCTTTAAGTCCAACGATTGCGGCGATATCACCTGCTTTGACTTCGCTTATTTCTGTACGGTTGTTTGCGTGCATACGAATAAGTCTTCCAACACGCTCGGTCTTCCCTGTATTTGCATTGTAAACATATGAGCCGGCTTTAAGTGTTCCACTGTAAACTCTAAAGAATGTTAATGTTCCAACATATGGGTCAGTTGCAATCTTGAAGGCAAGTCCAGCAAGTGGAGCGTTGTAGTCTGGGTGACGATATTCCTCTTCACCTGTTTCTGGGTTGATACCTTTTATTGATTCAACGTCTGTTGGAGCTGGCAAATAATCTACCATGGCATCCAAAAGGTTTTGAACACCTTTGTTTTTATATGATGAACCGCAAAGCATTGGGGTAACTTGTTTAGAAATTGTTGCTTTTCTTATTGCCTTTTTGAGTTCATCAAGTGAAATTTCTTCACCAGCAAAATACTTTTCAAGAAGTGCGTCATCTGTTTCAACAATAGCCTCAACTAATTGGTCATGACGTTTTTGTGCTTCCTCTTTGTATTCGTCTGGGATTTCAACTTCATCAACAATTTTGCCAAGGTCATCTTCTGGGATGTATGCCTTAAGGGTCAAAAGGTCGATGATACCTTTAAATGTCTCAGCCATACCTATTGGCATTTGGAGAGGCAAAGGTTTTGTGTGAAGTCTTTCTTTAACTGACTCAACGCATTTGTCAAAGTATGCATCATCTCTATCCATCTTGTTTACAAAGATGATAACAGGAACTTTGCATTCGTTTGCTTGACGCCAAACTGTTTCAGTTTGAGGTTGAACTTTGTCACGTGCACTAAGAACCAAAACAGCACCATCAAGAACTTTTAGTGAACGCAAAACTTCAATTGTGAAGTCAACGTGTCCTGGGGTGTCAATGATGTTGATTTTGTGGCCTTTCCAATGGCAAGTTGTGCAGGCAGAAGTGATTGTTATACCACGTTCTTGTTCCTGTTCCATCCAGTCCATTGTTGCAGCACCATCATGCACTTCACCAATTTTGTGGTTGATACCAGTATAGAAAAGAATTCTTTCAGTTGTTGTTGTTTTGCCGGCATCGATGTGAGCCATTATACCGACGTTACGTGTTAAAGATAAGTCATCATTCTCTGGCATTATTTTTCTCCTTTTTTATAAATTTTTCTTTTTTTTTGTGATTTTTAAACACAAAATCATATTTGAGTTTAATACTTAAAATGTTTGTAGTGCTTGTGGCAGATGCTAGGCTCGGCGCTTAACTATGCAACACAACATTTTTTGAATTTTTGCAAAGAAAGACGAGGCTCTTTTCCCTGTAAAACGCAAAATTGTGTGGCAGATGCTAGGCTCAGCGCTTAACTATGCAACACAACTTTTTTTGAATTTTTGCAAAGAAAGACGAGGCTAGTTTTTCTGTAAAACGCAAAATTGTGAGGCAGATGCTAGGTCTTTACTATTAAAATTTATTTTACCTAAACTCTTACCATAATACACAATGTTATTTTTTGAATTTTTGCAAAGAAAGACGAGGCTCGACATGTCGTGCCACGCAGGAGTTTAGTTCACCTAAATGACTGTGTGGAACGGCATGGCAGAAACGAAGTATTTCAAAGCAAAAATTCAAAAAATTACCAGCGGTAGTGAGCAAAAGCCTTGTTAGCCTCAGCCATTCTGTGCATTTCATCTCTACGCTTAATTGCACTGCCTTGGTTGTTGTAAGCGTCCATAAGTTCGCCTGCAACTTTTGCTTCCATTGTACGTTCGCTGTTACGCTTTCTAGCGAATTGGACAAGCCAACGTATTGCAAGGGTTTGACGGCGTTCTGGACGAATCTCCATAGGTACTTGGTATGTTGCACCACCGACACGTCTACCTTTTGTTTCAAGAACAGGTTTAACATTTTCAACTGCCTTTGTAAATACGTCAATTGGATCTCCGCCTGTCTTGTCTTTTATGATGTCAAAAGCGCCATATACTATGTGTTGTGCGATACCTTTCTTTCCGTCATACATAACTTGGTTAATAAACTTTGTAACAAGTTTGTTGTGGAATTTTGGGTCTGGCAAAACATCTCTCTTTGGCACTCCACTTCTTCTTGGCATTTTGTTTCTCCTTTTAATAAATTTTTAAATGTGATTAGTTAGATTTTGGTTTCTTTGCACCGTATTTTGAACGGCTTTGCATACGTTTTGCAACACCGGCAGTATCAAGGCTACCACGAATGATGTGATATCTCACACCAGGAAGGTCCTTAACACGTCCACCACGAACAAGAACGACACTGTGCTCTTGAAGGTTGTGACCAATGCCTGGAATGTAGCAAGTACCTTCTTGACCATTTGAGAGCTTTACTCTGGCGATCTTACGAAGGGCTGAGTTAGGTTTTTTAGGTGTTGTTGTTTTGACTGCAAGACAAACTCCACGCTTTTGAGGACAATTTTCAAGAAGTGGTGATTTGCTTTTTTTATCAAAAGTTTTTCTACCTTTGCGAACTAACTGGTTAATTGTAGGCATGTTTTTCCTCCTTTTTAAAATTTTTCACATTAAACAAAAAAGGCGAAGATAAGGGCAACTTTAACCCACATCGTTCGCCTAAATGTCGCGTTAAAATAACTTAACACAACACGCAATCTTGCACCAAAGTTCGTACAAGTACTCGGTAAACACATGGAAAAGTTTGTTACCTGCTGTTTGTTAATGCTGGCCTAATATTAATTAGGACTTTTGGTTTACAAAAAAACCTTTAGAATATTACCAAACTTTTCATGCGTTGTCAAGCGTTTTCAAAAATGTATTTTACATTTCACGGTCTTTATACAAATCTCTTTTATGTTGCAATACTAACTTTCTAAATTCAAGGCTTGTATATGTTTCCCCTGAATTGAGATTAAAGTATAGAGGTTTCAAAATGTCATTTGAAAACTCCACTTTTGCAATGCCAAGCTGTGCAGCCATTGTATTTTGTGAAATTTTGGTAGGAAGCCTTTGAAAATCTGTATGTGAGAAAATGTTTTGTGCTGCGAATGAAAGTTTACCATCGTTGTACGCAAGTTGCTCCCCGCGCCCATTTATCAAAGTCTGAATTGTCTTTCCGTAAATGCTATATTGACATAGTGCAATTTTGTCGTTGTGCCAAAGAACTTCAAGGTCACCAACATAAAAGCTTGTAATTCTTTTACTTAAAGGGTCAACAAATATAAGTGAACCATTGTCTTCATACACCGTAGGCAAAACTTTCTTTAATTTGTTGTGGAACAATGTGTTAAGAACAATGCCTTTGCCATTATCACTTGTCACTTTAAAAGCATAGCCCGAGTCTAGGTATTCCTCGTCTTCATCATCAGTTATCTCTTTAACAACGTTGCCAACTTGTATGGCTTTTACGAGTTCTATTTTTTCATCTAAATTTTCCATTTTTCTCTCCTTTCCATGACAAAAATTTACAAACTTATCTCGTTTTCAACATTTAAAACTTTTGCAAATACACATTTTGCATTCCCATTTAAATGCGTCAAAAACAAATTGATTGTTTTGCTTTTCATATCCTGGTCTTTTATATCTTGTATTTTATTTGCCACAACATTGACGCACTTTTCCAAAAATTCTGGACGAAGCCCACGCTTGGCAACATTAAAAAAGAACGAGTAATCTTGTGCGATTTCTTTAAGAGTGTCAACTTCTGTAATTGAAAAAACAATATTTTTATTGGCATCAATATAAAAGCAACTACCGTCTTTCCAAACATTTTTAATTACAAACTGCATAAGTCCAATTTTCTCTGCTTGAACATCGTTGATATATTGCGCCAAATGACAACTATCTTTTTTGTCATCGCTTGGCAAAAAAACGACTTTATTACGTTCTTCGTCATAGTGCAATACTTTTCCTTGCCTATTTAACATATACAATTTACCATTTTCTTTATAAAACAGGTGATTATCAATAACCACCATGGCATCTTTTTTTAGATACCAATTATTTTCAACCGACACAGCTTCGTTTTTAGATAAGAAAATCCCATGAAATACTTGTTCAATAGGATTTTTGAAAATGCAAACCTTGTCATCTATGTCAAATAATTTATTATCAACCATAAGTGCATATCCATCGTCTGCACTATTTAAAACAACTTCATTTGCATCAATTTCAGACTTTAACTCATCAGTTATCTCGCTGGACTTTGACAAAGCTTTGACAACTTTGACACTGCCAAAAGTTTTTCCAACAAGGTTGTTGCCTAGCAACACATTTTTCTTTCTTTTGAAAAAAATCATTTTTTCTCCTTCGTATAGGAGATTTTAACACCAAACTACAAAATTTGCAATAGGCAACATATTACAACTTTTAAATAAGTTTAAACACTGCATTCAAAATCAAGAAAGTTATATAAAGAACATACAAAATCAAAAGTGCAATTCCTTGCCAGCGATATGTTTTTTTCTTGAAAAGAATAGGAAGTACCAGCACAAAAGTGAAAAGGAGTGTGAGTGGAAGTGAGATGTATGCCGTCTCTTTTGTTATGACCATTGTTTCATTCCATGCAACAAGTCTTGACACTCCCAAAATCAAAGTCAAATTCAATATGTTTGAGCCGACAATATTTCCCATTGCAAGATATGGCGTCTTTTTTTTGAGCGAAGTTATGACGGTAACAAGTTCAGGAAGACTTGTTCCAATTGCAACAACAGTTAGCCCAACAAACTGTTCACTTATGCCAATGACACCACTTAAATACTCCACCTTGTCAACAAGAAGATATGCGCCTCCACCAATAGCACATGCACCGAGAAAAAACAATATTATTGCAAGCCAAAGTGGACGCTGAATTTCATCTTCACCACCCTTGTTGTGAGTTTGCATATTTTTTGCATCAATGTAGTTGAATACAAAAAATAGTATGGTGATTACAAGCATAACAAATGCTTGCCAAATTGTGACTTCATCAAAAAATGCAATGACAGTAACAAAAATAGTTGCGACAATCAAAAGATAATATTTAAGCATGCCACCACCACCAATTTTTGATGGCATAAAGCATATACCAATAGCCATGACAAGTCCGACATTGCAAAGTGCAGAACCAACTGCGTTACCAACTGCCAAATCTGTTGTGCCGTCAATACTTGATATAATGCCAATAATAAGTTCAGAAAAAGTTGTCGCAAGACTCATAAAAGTTGCGCCAAAGATGATTTGAGGTATGTGTGCTTTTTTTGCCAAAACGGCAGATGACGAAACAAAAACATCGCCACCTTTGACAACTAAAAACAAAGCAACTATTAAAAGTACAACTGATATTGCTATTTCCATACATTTATTTTAACACAAATTATCAATAGTTATTTACAAAAAATGTAATTTTTTAAATTTTTTTATTTTTTTATATAAATAATTTAATTAAATACTATTTAAAAAACAAAAAAAATATTTTGCTAAAATAATTAGCAAAATAATAAATCACAATTTTTCTACAAAGTTTTTAATCTTTATAGCAAGTGCAGGGTCAATGCCTTTAATTAAACTCAATTCTTCCACACTCGCCTTTTTTATTTCATCAACAGAAGAAAAAACAGAGAAAAGTGCTTTTTTCTTAACTTTTCCAAGCCCCTTTATGTCGTCTAGTGGTGATTTTATTTCGTTTTTTGTCCTAAGTTTTCGGTGAAACATAATTGCGAACCTGTGTGCCTCGTCACGCACGCTTTGTAAAATTCTCAGTTCGCTACTGCCCTTTTGCAATATGACAGGCTGACTTTGTCCCACCAAATACACCTCTTCAAATTGCTTTGCAAGAGATATCATATCAATATCATTTTCAAGATTGTGATTTTTCAGTATCTCATATGTTGAACTTAGTTGACCTTTGCCCCCATCAATGACCATTAAATCTGGCTTTTGCGTAAAACTTTCATCTTCGCCGTCAAGTTCACCAAATCGTCTTTCAAGTGTTTGCTTTAAACTTTCAAAGTCATCTGGCTTGTCTAAGTCTTTAATTTTGAACTTTCTATACATCTTTTTTGCAGGCCTACCAGCAATGAATACCACCATTGACGCAACTTGATTTGTACCACTAATGTGTGAGATATCATAACACTCTATCCTGTTTGGAACATTTTTTAGGTTAAGTTTTTGTTTCAACTTTTCAAGTGCACCCACGGTTTTGTCATACTCTATGTCTTCACTGTACTGCACTTTTTCAAGATACTCTTTTGCGTTTAATGTCGCCATATCAACAAGACGTTTTTTTTGTGCCTTTTGTGGTACTAAAATTTTTGAACTGAGTTCAACATTATCACTAATTGGCATATTCAAAAGTATTTCTTTTGGCTGTTCGTGTCGAGAATAGTACTGCATTAAAAAACTTTCCATTGTGTCGCTTTCGCTAAGCGAAGCATCGCGAACACTCTGAGTACTCACTCCAAGAACTTTTCCATGGCGAATTGTCATTACGCAAATTGCTCCAACAACACCATTGTTGACATAACTTATCACATCGACAACATAGTCATTTGGAACGTCTGCAACAACTCTTTGCTTAAGTGCTCGCACCATTTTTATCATGTCGCGAATTTCAAGCGCTCTTTCAAAATTTTCATGTGCTGATGCGTTTTCCATCTTTTTTTGTAATATGCCTTCAATTTCGTTGTCATTGCCACGCAAAAAGTCCATTGCCTTTTGAACAATTTGTTTATAGTCTTTTGATGAAATGAGATGTGCACAAGGAGCACTGCATAGTCCCAGCGAATAGTTAAGACACGGCCTTTTCGCCGTCTTAGTGAATTTTTGTTTGCAAGTTCTTAGTGGATATGCCATATTCACGATTTTTATAAGTTTGTATGGACTTATCGCCGAAATGTATGGCCCAAAATATTTTGAACCATCTTTTTTCACTTTTCGCACAACTTCCATTCTGGGATATTCATCTTTAACAGTCACGCGAATATATGGATAAGCCTTGTCGTCTTTTAATAGTATGTTATAAAAAGGCTTGTACTTTTTTATTAAATTGTTTTCAAGAGCAAAGGCGTCACGCTCTGAAAGTGTGATAAAATATTCAAAATATTCCACATTGTGCACCATTGCCATAACCTTGGCTGGCTTTGGTGAGTTGTTGAAATACTGGCTAACCCTGTTTTTTAGGTTTTTAGCCTTGCCAACATATATGACTGCACCACTACTAGAGTGCATGACATACACTCCTGGCTGTGTGGTGAGTTTTTTTAGTGCTTGTTTAATTTTATCGTTCATTTAATATCTTTTTTATTTCGTTCAAACAATTATTTGCAATTTCGTCTGCCCTTACACTGTTTGTGTCGCGGAAAAACAAATATATTTTAAGTTTTGGCTCTGTTCCGCTCGGTCTTATTATGAACCTAAGTGGACCAGCAAAATACTCTAAAAAGTTTTGTTTGTCCACTCCTGTGTCATCATATAAATAATCTATCGTTTTTTCTATTTTATACTCGCCTATCTTTTTTATAGGTTTTTTTCTAAGACTTTCAACTACATCATTCATGCGTTTCAAACTGTCAATTCCGTCATACATTACGCTGTCACCAAGTGTGCACATATATCCGTACTTTGAATAAATTTCATTTAGATATCTAGCAAGTGACGAATTTTTGTCTTTTAACCCCTGAGCAATTTTGCAAAGCATAAGCGTTGCAAAAATACCCTCTTTGTCATAGGTGTTTTTTCTCACAACATAGCCACAACTTTCTTCAAAAATAAGAAGTGGCTCCCCGCCCTTTTGCTTTTCAATATGGGCTTTCTCCCCAAGACTTTTAAAGCCTGTGAGAGTTTTGTAAAGCGTGACATTGTTTTGCCTGCAAATTTCTTCAACAAGGGGGCTTGAAACAACGCTTGTCACAACAAAACTGTTTTCATTTTTGTAGTTATCTATAAGGTATTGCAAAAATATGTAGCCAACTTCATTCCCAGAAAGTTTTTTATATGTCTTCCCTGTTTTTATCATAGCGCCTATTCTATCTGCATCAGGATCGGTTGCAACTATAAGGTCTGCATCAACTTTATTTGCGACCTTTAAACTCTCGTTAAACGCCTGAGAAAATTCTGGATTTGGATAAGGACAAGTTGAAAAATCTGGGTCACGATGTTTTTGTCGTTTTGGAATAAAGTAATTAAACTTGTTCGCTTTAAGTATGCTCGTGACTGCTTTAAGCCCTGTTCCGTTTAACGGTGTGTAAACAATTTTAAGCGTCTTTTTTGTGGTGTCGGTGTCACCTTGAAGGTATTCTTTTAAAATCTCATCTTTAAGCCAAACAATGTTTTTGGGTCTAAGTTTATATGTATTGTTATAGTTTTCAACTTCGTCAATTTCATTGAAATATGACGAAATTTGTTGTTGTTCAACATCATCAATTTGAATACCGGTGCTGCCTATAATTTTAATTCCGTTAAACTCACGCATATTGTGACTTGCCGTAATCATTATGCCAAAGTCAGCTTTTTTGTATCTTGTTGCGAATACACAAAGTGGAGTCGGCACATATTCTTTGAAAAGATAAACTAATATGTTGTTGTTTGACAAAATGTTAGCAAATATTTGTGCAAATTTTTTTGAATTGTGTCTTGTATCATAGCCCACAACTGCCGTGGTTTTTTGGTGCGAAAGCATAAATTTAACAGTTGCCATAGCGAGACGTGAAACAGTTACTTCATTAATTCCACCACTTCCCATAACCATCTTGCCACGCATACCTGCCGTACCAAAGCCAAGTGCACTAGCAAAATTTTTTATTTTTTGCTCGCCACTGAGTTTGTTTAGTTTTTTTAAGATGTGTTTATCTTTTATCTTCGTCCACGAAATGAAATCACTCATCATCTTCTCCTTCGTTTTTTAATAGTGCAGTGTCTTCAATTTCAAGAGGTGCCACACTATCGTCAATTGATGCTACATCTTTAAGTTTTCTTTCTATTGTGCGCGATTTTTTGGTTGCAAATTCAATTGTGTTTGACGCTTCATCAAGTTTCTTTTGCGTCTTCGCCAAAAGGTCAACAAATTTTGAAAATTCACGTTTGAAAACACCAAGTAAATTCCAAACTTCGCTTGAACGCTTTTCAATTGTCAAACTCTTAAAGCCAAGTTGCAAACTATTCAAAAGTGCCGAAAGTGTTGTTGGACCACAAACAACAACTTTGTATTGCTGCTGCAAAGATTCAGTAAGCCCTGCAATTCTCAGCACTTCGGCATAAAGCCCTTCTATTGGAAGATACATCACGGCAAAATCTGTCGTCTTTGGTACAAATATGTATTTCTCGTTTATGCGCTTTGCCTCTTCTTTAACTCTGCGTTCAATATTTTTGACGGCAACATCGACATCTTCTTTTGTGCCTTTTTCACTTGCTTCAACAAGTCTTTGGTAGTCTTCAAGTGGAAATTTCGCATCAATTGGAAGATAAACTTCACCACTATCATCTTTGCCCGGCATACGAACGACAAAGTCCACACGCTCTGAATTTTTCGGATTGATGTTGACTTGTGCATAGTACTGCTCAGATGTTAAAATTTGTTCAAGCAGTGTACCAAGTTGAATCTCACCCCACGTTCCACGAGTTTTGACATTTGTCAAAACTTTTTTAAGGTCGCCAACACCACTTGCAAGTTGTTTCATAACTCCGATACCTTCATACACCGACTGCAACCTTTCATTTATGATGTTAAAAGATTGACTAAGTCTATTCTCCAAACTGACATTAAGTTTTTCGTCAACTGTTTGACGCATCTGTTCAAGTTTTTTCTCATTTTCTTGCTGAATTCTAATTAACCCCTCTGTTAGTTGCGTTGTTGCGTTTCTCATACTTTGTTCAACATTGGCAACAAGATTTTGTACCTGTGAGCGAATGTCTTCAAGTTTTTGATTTTGAAGCATGTTGTTTTGTGAAACTGTGTTGACAAGCGTGTTTGAAATTTGTGTCATGTTTTGCGAAAAGTTGCTAGATAGCATATCCATCTTTTCATTTTGTACTTTTTCCAAAACTTTAAGTTCATCAGCAATTTTTTGTGCTTCTAGCCCTGCCTGCGTTTTTGGCTTTCTTAAAAGCATCGCCAAAAGCAAAACAGCACATAATACCAAAATGACCAAACTAATTATTTGTAATATCATAGTTTTTTATCTCCAAAATAAGTTTATCTCTATCATTTTCGACTTCACCATCAAACACCCTGACAAGTAAACTGTTTAATAATTCACCATAATATTTACTGTCAAGTTTAGGTAAATATTTTTTTATGTCGTTTGCACTAACTTTCAAGTCTTTAACAGAAATCGGAATATGATAATTATTGATGTATTTATAGAAAAAATTGTATTTATTAAATAAAAATATATTATCTTTTGCAATTAATTTTCCAATATTGTCGAAATTATTGTAATATTTTATAAAATAATCACGATTATTTAATCTATTTATTGCATCGAAATATCCGCACACAATATTTATTAAATATTGTTTATTTTTTTCTGAAAAATTAAAACCTTTTTCACCAAGCATATATTCAAGATAATATTCCACGCAATCGGGATCAATGGTGTTTATCATATCAACCAAAAGTGCTTCCAAACGGAGATTTTGCACCTTTTTTACAAGCCTTAATTTGATTTTTGGCACAGTTGAATACATTGAAGAAAATATGTATAAATTATTCAATAATTCCAAGGCTTTTATGTGCGCATGTTTTTTTGAAATAGGATATTTTTTGTCACAAAAAAGTATTTTAAATAATTCTTCTTGCTTTCTTGTTCCTGTAATGTCCTTTATTCTATACGCCATTTTTTTTGCAATTTTATAGGTGTTTTTTTCTATTTTAAAACCAAGTTCACAAGCAATTCTCACCATTCTAAGAATTCTAAGTCCGTCACTATTAAACACAAAATCCGGTGTTTCAATTGTTCTTAGCCTTCTCTTTTTTAAATCATAAAGCCCCGAATAAATATCTATTATTTTTTTTCTCGTGATACTAAAATAAATTGAATTAACTGTAAAATCACGCCTTTTTGCATCTTGGCGTAGGTCATCGACAAAAGTCACTTTTATTGGCGTGTGTCTGCCTGTATTGTCATAAACTTCGGAGCGAAATGTTGTGTGTTCATAAATTTCATCACCTATTTTTATTGTCACAGTGCCAAGCCTTGAATTTTTGTCTTTGACAATATATGGCGTGTCTTTTAACAACTCTTTAAGGTCAGTTGGCGTTAGACGACTTGCGATATCAATATCTGTACCGCCAATGCCAAGAAGACTATTTCTTACATATCCTCCAACAATAAATAACTCTGCTTTCTTTTTTAACTTTTGTGCCAGTTTTTCAAGATTTTCTGGAACAACAATATCTTTAAACTGTTTCATAACAACAAGTATAGCACAAAACAATTAAATTCAAAATTATTTTTTATTTTTATCTTTTCGTTTTGAAAGAAGTTGTTGTTTTAATATGTCACTTCGCTTCAAATTATATCTTGAAATAATTGCCATAGCAACGGCAATAGACACAGCACAACCACCAAACACAATAAGTCCCAAATAGTTTTGCACTTTAAGCGCCTGCACCGGTTGAGATGGATCAAATTTAATTATGTCCAACAAAATTCCAATGACAAGTAGTGCAAGCGAATTTGCAACATTATAAGCAAAAGTCATGTAACCGGAATATGTCGCGCTCTTATTTTCCCCTGTCTTTAGTCTGTCCATGGTGACATTGTCAGCAAACATACTCATAGGCAAACTATAAAGCGCCCCCGAGCCAATGCCACACACGAATATGCATGTAAGTACTAGATAAAAGCAAATATTTGTACCAATACTTTCACGAAAAACAAAAACCCAAAATGTGAAAAAAATACCAATCAAGATGACAAAATATGACCACCTAAGCGTTGGCTTTTTGTCTATTCGTCTTGATAAATATATCCAAAAAGGCTGACTAAGTATCGCCCCCAAAAATATGCCTGCCATAATTATTGGAATTTGAGTTGAAGAAAAATGGAAACAATATGTAAAAATATGCATGCCAACAGACGTCAAAAAGGCCGTTGATATTAGTGCGACAGAATATGACAAAATTATTGCGCCATAATTTCGTTGTTTAAGCACCAAAAAAAAGTTATAAAAAATTTTAAAAAAAGCGTTTTTCTCTTTTTTTCGTGAAATGTCCGTATGCACTGCCCTTGCCTTTTTGAAAGTTCCAAAAATTGCAATAAGCCCTGAAAATAAACTTATTGTACTCGTGGTGTATGCAATGTAAATGTATCCGCTTTGTGCAAGTTGTCCCTGCTCCCCACCGGGCATAAAAATCATCATAAGCACACTTGGAAGAACCATTCCCAATATAAAAAACACAGTTTTGTAGCCTTGCAAAGTGCTTTGCTCGTTATAGCCTGGCGCAATGTCTATGCCAAGGGCAACATATGGTGTTGCAAAACAAGTGTTAGCCGTTTCCAAAGCAAGTAGCATAACAAGTAGCCAAAAAAATTTAGCGACTTCGCTCATACCACTTGGAACACTCCAAAGAAGTATGTTAAATACAACAATTCCAATAGTACCAAAAAACAAATATCCAAGCCGTCTTCCCCAAAATTTTGAATTGGTGATGTCACTTAAATATCCAACTATTGGGTCACTAAGTCCGTCCCAAAACGCAGAAAGAGCAACACACAGTCCAACAAGTGAACCACGAATACCAAGCACACTAGTTCCAAAAAACATCATAAAAGTGGTCATAGCCTGCGAAACAACGCCATAACCCAAGTTTCCAACCGCATAACAAATTTTTGTGCCAGTACTTAACCTTTTCACTTGTTTTATTGTATGCAATATATCACTTTTTTATTTTAATAATAACGAGTTGATTTTGATATTTCATTAACATTTACACTAGCAGACGGACAATAAACCTATTAGAAACATTAAAAAAGCAAGGACTGGCGAGCCTTGTTTTTTTATATCATTTTATATGAAATTAACTGGTATAATTTTGTTATTTGGACCAAGTGGCAATAAAGTTGAATTGTTACATATAACCCCACCTTCTCCCATTTTTATGCTAGGAAAATAACTTTGCATTGTCTTGAAGTGTTTGATGTCTTTTAGATTTGGTGAAGATGTCTTTTTTATTTCAATTGGATATAACATTCCATCTTGATATATGATAAGGTCAACTTCAGCACCATTTGTGTCACGAAAATAATATATATTTGGTTGTTTACCTGCGTTGTAATATGACTTGATTATTTCTGAAACAACATATGTTTCATAAATCGCCCCAGCCATTGCTCCATTTTGAAGTGTTTCGGGAGTTAGCCATCGACATAAATATGCGACAAGTCCAGTATCTGTAAAATAGACTTTTGGTGTTTTTAAAATTCTCTTGTTTATGTTTTGTGAAAAAGGTTGCAATAAGTATATTATATTAGATTTTTGTAAAATAGATATCCACTTCTTTATTGTTGGAGCTGATACCCCAATATCTTTTGCAATGTTGTTCATATTAAGTAGTTCACCCGTTCTGCTTGCAAGAGATATCATAAACTGCAAAAAAGGCAATGTGTTTGCGACTTGCTCCAATTGATTTATATCTCTCTCTAAATAGGTGTTTACATAGTTTGAATAATATTGTTCCCAGTCAAGTTTCTCATCGTCATAGAGCTTTGGCATACTGCCTTTGTGTATTCTTTCCCAAAGTTTTCGCTCATCACAAGATATTTTTGTTTTTCTTGACAAAAGATAGTCAGTCGTTGGCATAAATGGAACATCAAAATCATCACCATAAATTTCACGGCTCGAAAGCCCAAGCATATCAATGATTGCAATTCTTCCAGCCAAACTTTCACTGACACCCTTCATAAGTTCAAATTTTTGCGAACCTGTCAATAAATACATACCATTTTGTTTTTTCATTTCAATCATATATTTTAAACTTAAAAACATTTCAGGAACTCTTTGCACTTCATCAATAATAAAAGGAGTTTGTTGCAAGCTAAGGTATCCGACAGGATCGGATTTTATTGATTGAAGAAGTAACGGATTGTCCAGTGTCTCATAATTAAAATTTGGATAAAGATTCCTAAGCACAGTACTTTTGCCAACTTGTCTTGGACCAGTTACAAGTACTGCATAATATGACTTTCTTGATTGTTCAATAATCTTTTCAATATGTCTTTTAATATACATTACATACCTCAAATTTATGTTATTTTAAAGTTTGACTTTATTTTAACATAAATTTTTGTTTTTTAAAAGCATTTTTTAATATTTTTTTGAAAAGATAAGTTATTCATCTAATAAAGAATTAGACGAACTAACAAACGAAAATTATGAGGCATCTGCTTTGTTTCTGCTATGCCAGTCTAGACAGTCATTTAGGTAACTAAACTCCTGCCTAGCCTGACATAGCGAGCCTCGCATCTGCACTCCTAATTTCCGTTTGTTATATGGACATACACCTCACAATTTTGCGTTCGTCAAACTCTAATTTCCGTTTGTTAAGTGATACATACGCCTCACAATTTTGCGTTCGTCGAACAAATATGTGTTGTAATCATTAGATGTTCTTGCAAGGTTTCGAAACAAGAAATGCACTGCATTTCTTTATTAGAAGTCACTGCAAAAGTGCCAACGTTCACGGTATATATGTCCTGCATGGAATTGTCGCCAAATTTCATACATGACATCAATATATACAAAAAAATTTTCATAATAGGAGAGAGAATATGAAAAGAAAATTTAAATTATTTGCAACAGTAGCATCA
>CALWTH010000025.1 GCA_944384405.1 uncultured Clostridia bacterium | reverse complement strand
TGAGTTTTTTTATAGCAAATATTTTGTTTTTCGTGAAAAAAAGATTAAAAAACAAGATAATTAGCAAAATATTTATATGAAAAAAATATTTTGTGTTTTAATTGTATTTAGTTTGTTCATTTTAAGTGGTTTTACTTATAAGGGAAATATGCCAGAAAATTTGTATATGATGGTCATAAATGATTTTGATGAAGTAGAGGAGGACTTGCAAGAAAAATTTCTTGAAATAGAGGCTCCGCTAACTTTTGTCACGCACAAAAGAGAAAATTTTTCTTCGTCGTCAACAAAAAAATTCATTGACGCACTGGCAGTGCCAAGAACATATATGTCAGTTGTTGCATGTGGCTTGCCAAGCGAGATAAGAAATTCAATGTATTCAGCACTTGATTTTTCACAAAAAAATGGCGCAGTTGTTGTTATTTTTGATATAAAAAATAGTAGTGCAGAAGACATTTACTACGCCATTGTTGATAGTATCGACGTTTTGTCAAATCGTGGTGCAAATTTTAAATTACTTAATTTTGATATTTGACATATTTTTAATAATTTTTTACACTAAATTAGTGAGGTAAATATGAATAAAGTGGTTATTGTTGGTTGTGGTAATGTTGGTATGAGTTATGCCTTTTCACTTGTCACAACAAAGAACAAAGTTGATGAAATTGTTTTGATTGACGTATTAAAAGATAAAGCAGTAGGTGAAGCAATGGATTTAACACATGCAGCAACATATAATTCAAATCGAATCAAAGTTCGCGCAGGAGAATACTCTGATTGTGGTGATGCCAACATTGTTTGCATATGTGCTGGAAAAAATCAAAATGTTGGAGAAACTAGGCGTGATTTAATAAACAAAAATTATGCGGTATATAAAAGTATAATTGACGAAATAAAAAAGACATCATTTGATGGTATATTTTTAATCGCAACAAATCCGCTTGATGTTATGACATACATAACAAAAAAACTTTCAGGCTTTGATTATCATAAAGTCATTGGCAGTGGCACAGTGCTAGATACGGCAAGGCTTAGATGTCTTATTGGTGATACGCTAAAAATAAGTCCAAAAAATATCCATGCCTATGTCATTGGTGAGCATGGAGACAGTGAGTTTGTGCCTTGGAGCAATGCAATAATAGGACTCAACAAAGCGACAGACTATTTGTCAGAAGATGATTGTTCAAGAATTTTGTATGATGTTCGAAACAGTGCTTATGACATCATCAACAAAAAGGGCAATACAAGTTACGGCATTGGTATGTGTTTAACCAATATAACAAACGCAATACTAGGTGATACGAACGAAATTATGACTGTGTCAGCTTACAATGAAGAAAATGACGTATATTTTGGCATGCCGGCAATTATAGGTAAAAGTGGAATAAAACAAATATTGCCACTTGAACTTTCAAGCATCGAGCGTGATAGATTAAACAAAAGTATTGATTGCATAAAAGACACAATTAAACAAATAAAGATGTAATAAAAGCTTAAAATCTTTTTGTATTTTCATTAAATTAAATAATTATTATATAGAATGTAATATTTTTAGGAGTAATTATGAAATTAGTTGAAGCAATTGGTAAAAGAGTGCAGAATTTGTTATCAGAAAGAAATCTTACTCAGTATTACTTATACAAGGCGGGTGGAGTGCCAAGAACAACTGTAAATGATGTTATAAATGTTCGCAAGAAAAGAGTAAGTACTGACACTATTTATCAAATATGCTCAACGTTGGGTTTGTCGTTAGAAGAATTTTTTTCTGATGAAATGTTTAAAAATATTGACGATTAGAAATAAAAAAACACTTTAACTTTTGGTTAAAGTGTTTTTTCTGTTAGGTAATAAACTTGATATTTTAATAATAATAAACAAGTGATGGGCCGAGTGCTGCGATGATAATCATAAAAAGTATAGCGACGCCAAAGACAACAGCGTATGTTATGCACCATGCTTTAACAAATGTTTTTCTTGCAACAGTGCCAGTAGGGTAGATCAAAAGACCAATTATTAAGCCAATAAGTCCTAAGAACAATGCCATAACAACACCAATTCCAGTTTTTGGTTCATTAAATTCTTTTGGTGTTTTGTTTAAAGAGCAACCACAGTGGACACAAACGTCTGCTTCTTCGCTTACTTCTCCTCCACATTTTGGACAATACATTTTTCCCTCCTAAATAAAAATTTGAATTTCATTTATTCATCTTTGATAGTATAAACAAACTTAATACATTATGTCAATATTATTTAAAAATATTGTTATAGTATACAAACAATGTTTATATACGCTTAAACGCAAATTATTGTCACTTTATTGACATATTAATTTGATTTATAGTAAACTTTTAATGGAAGCAAAATGATTATAGAAAATCTTAATTTAACTTTTGGAACACAAGTTATTTTTAAAAATTGCAATTTAAGATTAGATGGTAATTGTAAAGCAGGTGTCATCGGCGTAAATGGTGCTGGAAAGACTACTTTTTTTAGGCTGATTACTAATGAGATTTTGCCTGATTCTGGAAAAATAATATTAAATAAGAACATAAGGATTGGATATTTGCCTCAAACTATTGATTTGACAAGTTTTGGTGAATTGACGGTTATTGAATATATCAAACAGGGAAGACCAATAGACAAACTAAAAGACAGGGCAACGCAGTTAGAAAAATTGATGACATCTTGTAATGAACTTGACATGAAGAGATATTTGAATGAATATGGAGAAGTGATTGGTCTTTTAGATTTTTGGGATCAATATGAAATTGATTCAATTATATTAAAAATTATTTCAGGAATGAATATTTCCGAAAATATTTTGAACTTAAAGATAAAAAATCTTTCTGGTGGCGAAAAAAGCAGAGTGGCATTTGCTAGATTACTTTATTCAAAACCAAATTTCTTGATATTGGATGAACCAACCAACCATCTTGATAAAGAGAGCCGAGATTGGTGCATTGAATATTTGAAGACATATAAAGGTCAACTTTTGATTATTTCACATGATTATCAGTTTTTAAATAGTATTGTTGATAAAATCTTATATATAGATAAACAAAAACACAACATGACGCTTTTTAATGGAAATTACGACCATTTTTTGAAAATTTATCAAGAAATAAAGTTAACAAATGAGCGTGAAGTCAAAAAGCAAGAAGCAGAAGAAAGCAAACTTAAAGAAATTATACGCAGTTTAGAGGGTGTGAGTGGTAAAAGGAAAAAAATGGCTTTTAGCAAGCAAAAAGCACTTGAAAAATTGCAGGCGAATAAGATAGAGAGCATAAAAGAAGACAAAGTAGCAAAAATCAAATTCAATGTTTATAATGAACATAACAAAGTACCACTTGCTATTAAAAATCTATACTTTTCATATGCTAATAAACCTTTACTAAAAAATATCAACTTTACAATTGGCTTTGGTGAAAAAATACTTATAGCTGGGAAAAACGGTGTTGGCAAATCGACGCTATTAAAATTGATTATGAAACAATTAACTCCAAATACGGGAGAAATTGTGATAGGAACAAAAACAAAAATTGCTTATTACGACCAAGAGCAAAAAGAAATCAATTCAACAAAAGAAACAATTCTTGAATATTTTAAACATTCAAACGCAACTTTGAAACAAATAAAGGCAATGCTGAGTCGCTATTTATTTTATGGCGATGACCTAGATAAATATATAAAAAATTTATCACCAGGGGAGAAATGTCGTTTGTCTTTTGCAAAATTGTCTTTAATTGATTCAAATTTTATGATATTAGACGAGCCAACCAACCATTTAGATTTCCAGACGCAAGAGGTGATATTAAACAATTTAAAACAATTTAAAGGCAATATTTTATTAGTTTCGCATAATCCAAACTTTGTTGAGGGCTTAAACATAGATAAAATGTTTATTTTGCCAGAAGGGAATATGCTAAATTATGATAGAAAAAAACTTGAAGAAATTCAAAAATATAACGAAAAAAATATAAAATAATAAAAAAAAGATATTTTTTATAGAATAAATTCAAATAATTATAATATTCCACGAATTGTGAAGTGAACCCCAAAAGTTGGACACTCAAGGAGGTTCACTTTTTTATGGCGAAGAAAGGAAGTAAATTTAAAAAATATAGTCCAGAATTTAAAATTTCGTGCATAATAGATATGCGGTCTAATCAT
>CALWTH010000024.1 GCA_944384405.1 uncultured Clostridia bacterium | reverse complement strand
GGGGGGGGGGGGTAAAATTGTTATAAGCCACCAAAAGGCGTCATTTTGACCTCGCGTACTTTGTTTTATAAGACTGGTTGCACGAAATTGTATGGATAGATATTTTTGTTTATGCAAGTGCAATAAGCCTTAAAATACTAAAATGACGTCTTTTGGATAATATAAAATAAAAGGAGAAAAAATGAGTAAGAAAAGAAGTAGATTGTTTTTGTCAATCACGGCACTTATGTTTTGCCTAGGCATAATGTGCTTTGGTGTGTATGCGGCAACAAGTGTCAGTTACACGCTGAGTGGTCACATATCATATGAAGTAAATGATGTGTTTGTTGACATTGAAACAAGACACTACATTTCACAAGCGAGTACATTAGGAGAAGCACAAAGTGAATCTGCAAAAATGATGGCAGACATTGCAACAAGTCTTGAAAGTGGAACGACAGCAATTGATGGTGTAACAGAAGTTGCTTCAGACTATGATAAAGAAAGCACTTTAAATAATGTTGGTGGAGAAGATTTACCACTATCTGGACCAGAACTTGACATAGCCTATGGAGGCTATTCAAACGCATCAGGGCAAGAGAAGGCTTATGTACACTACATAGCATTACTTGTCACAAACTATGCAGAAGAAGAAATAAATGCAATACTTGACCTTGATTCGCTATATGATTTAACAAATTCAAATAGTATAATTTTTGCATATAGAACAATGGAAAATATACCAGCAAAGAGCGGTGAAACAAAAGGGGTGATGAGTTATGTGTTTGCCCTTGCTTTGGACGAACCATCACAGTCTGTAAATGTTGACTTTAGTGGTGTTAGTTTGTCTGTTACTCGTGGAAATCTAGACCAGTATGCTACCGACGGACTTGTGTATGAATATGTAGATTCTAATGGGGGATATTATATAGTAAAAGATTATACAGGGGATAAAAAACGTGTCATTGTTGCATCCGAGTATAACGATGGAGAGCATGGATTAAAGCCCGTATCTGGCACATATAGCGATTATTATCCACATGGTTATGGTTTTGCAAATACAGATGTTAATGAAGTATATCTGCCATCTTCTATTACTTCTATAGGTGGTACTACTTTTGCAAATTGTAATGATTTGAGATTTGTTGCAATTCCCAAAGAAGTGACCAGAATAGGAAGTTATGCTTTTAGTGGTAGTGGTATAAAATCAATAGAGATTCCAAACAAAGTGACAAATATAGACTATAATGCTTTTCAAAGTTGTTCGAACTTAAAATCTATTAATTTTGAAGATAATTCACTATTGTCAAGCATAGGGCAATACGCATTTTCTGGTGTGGGTTTAAGTTCAATTATAATTCCGAGAAACGTTAGAAGTATTGGTGATAATGCCTTTGGAAGTTTAAATTCAGCCACATTTGAAGACAAAGATAGTATTTGGACTGTGAAAAATATGTCTACAACAGTCGCAACAGTCGCAGTGAGTGAACATACTGCAAGCGAACTGGCGACATATTTAACAAGTTTATATAGTCGTTGCACCTGGACAAAGAACTAAAAACTAAACAAAAACACGCAAGCATGAAATATCGTTTGCGTGTTTTTTGTTGTTGGTCAAGAGAATGAGATTGTTGATAAAATGAAAAAGTCTTTTGTCTAATAAGCTTGTTGATTAATAGAAGCAAAGTTATTATTCCATCAAAAAGGATAGTTTTTTGCGGATGCGGGAAAGGGCGTTGTCTATGCTCTTATTAGTGACGCTGAGTTTTGTGGCAATGTCCTTATATGAATAGCCTTTTAGAAACATAGAAAGCACTTGTTGTTCAAACTTTGAAAGTGAGCCTTGTATGTTTTGCTTTATAGATTCAATATTCTCATTTTGAATAAGTTTTTCATCAGGTGAGGGGTTTGGTGAAACAAGGGTTTCGCTTTGTTTAAGAATGTCAACGCTTTGGTTTAATACTAAGTTTTTCTTTCTATTTGCAATCTTGATAGCGCTTTGCACATTTCTCGTTATACACATATGGGCAAAAGTTGAAAAAGATGTGTTACAGTCTAAGTTGTAGTTTGTATATGCCTTGTATAGTCCAATCATTGCCTCTTGCACAAGATCGTCATAGTCTCCACCAATCAAAAAATAGTTGCGTGCAATTTTGCTCGCAAGACTTTTATATCGTGACATTAGGGCATCAAGGGCGACACTGTCGCCAGCCTTTGCCTTTTTTATTAGTTCGTTATCACTTAACATCTTTGTCTTAGTGCCTCATATATTGCAATACCTGCCGCAACACTTGCATTTAGGCTGTTTATTTTGCCGAGTTGTTTAAGTGTGATGACATCATCGCAGTTTTGTTTTAAAAGTCTTGATACGCCAAAGCCTTCACTTCCAATCACGATTGCAATGTCACCGGTGAGATTTGTCTTGTATATATCTTTTCCACCAAGTTCAAGCGCATACACCCAAATATTTTGCTTTTTAAGGTCACAAGCAACATTATTTAAGTTTGTCACTCTTGCTATCTTCATATTTGTGGTTGCACCTGCACTTGTCTTTATTACAGTGTCATTTACTTGACAAGCACGCCTATCTTGAATGATTATTCCGTTGACTCCTGCACACTCGCACGTTCTTATTATTGCGCCAAGATTGTGTGGGTCTTCAATTCCGTCCAAAATAACAATAAATCTTTTGCCAACTTCTGCGCTGTTTAATATGTCGTCTAAAGTTGAGTATTCAAAGTCAGTTGTTTCACAAACAAAGCCTTGATGATGTTGTGCCTTTTTGTCTAAAACCATTTTTGACACAAAGTCAATTTTCACACCTTTTTGCTTTGCAAGTGCAATTATTTCATTGCTGACTTTATCAGATAAATTATTTTGAACATAAAGCCTATTTATTGTCTGGTCATTTCTTAATAGTTCACGAACGACATTTCTTCCTTGTGCTATCACATATCCTCCATAGAGTACTTTAAAAATTTTTCAAGACGACATTTGTCATCGCTGACATAAAGAAAACCAATAAGCGCTTCAAAGCAAGTTGCCTTTTTGTAATCTTCTTCTGTGCTGTTTTTTGCGCTGTGGCGAATTTTTGCATTGCGAGTTCTTCGCACTAAGTCTTTTTCACCCTCTGTCAGTTTGTCATAAATTTTGTCTAAAACTTTGCTTTGATGTGTTGCGCAGCAGTACTTACTTGCCAAGGTGTGATAGGCGTTTATTTTTTTTTCGCCGTCAACAATATTCTTTCTAACATATAGTGTGTGGACTGCGTCACCCAAAAAAGCCAGTTCAAGCGTTGTCAAATTTTTCGTCATTGAATAAATACTCTCTTGTTTTTTGTAAATTATAACTTTTATCCACAATTTTGTCAAACACATAAAAGTCTTGAAAAATATAACAAATCCACAAAAAAGTGAATAAGTTATCCACTTATCCACATTTGCATATTTATTCATTTTAATTTTTAATTATAAATTTTTGACAAATTTTGGTTAAAAGTGGATAATTTAAAGCGAGTTATCCACATATCCACACTTGGTTATACAAAAATAACAGTTTTCATATCTCTTAAAAAGCTTTACATTCTATTGTAGTGTGAATAACTTGTTAATATGTATAGCTTGTGTGGCTAATTTTGTCAAATAAAGATTGACATCGTCGTGAATAAATCTTATATTTATTGTTAGTTGGAGATTTAATTATGGATTTTAGTTATTCAAAAAGTGTTGATGACAAGTGGAGAAAGATTTGGGAGGAGAGAAAAACCTACAAATTTAACGAGAATAGTGACAAGCCAAAGTACTATCTACTTGAAATGTTTTCATATCCTTCGGCAAGCAAACTTCATATGGGCCACTGGTGGAATTATAGTTTGCCAG
The DNA here is from genome assembly GCA_944384405.1 of uncultured Clostridia bacterium. Classification (GTDB taxonomy): domain Bacteria; phylum Bacillota; class Clostridia; order Christensenellales; family UBA1242; genus UBA5893. The sequence continues at coordinate 3,566 of CALWTH010000024.1, read as the reverse complement.
ACAGCTTTGGTAGAATGAAGCGTATGCAGGGCTACAATGTTTTTCATCCTATGGGCTTTGATGCATTTGGACTACCTGCCGAAAATTATGCAATAAAGACAGGCATACATCCAAAGGACAGCACACAAAAGAACATTGAGACAATGGAAGAACAACTTAGGCAAGTTGGTGCGACATATGATTGGGACTATGAGATAAAGACAAATGAAGAAGAATACTACAAGTGGACTCAGTGGGTATTTTTGAAACTTTATGAAAAAGGACTAGCGTATAGAAAAGACGCACCAGTAAATTATTGTCCACACTGCCAAACAGTGCTTGCAAACGAGCAGGCTAGTGGTGGAGAGTGTGAAAGATGTCACACAAAAGTTGAGCACAAGCACTTAACACAATGGTTCTTTAAAATAACTGCATATGCCGATAAACTTTTGGAAGGACTAAAAGATCTTGATTGGCCAGAAAGGACAAAGCGTATTCAAACAAATTGGATAGGCAAAAACACAGGTGCAAAGGTTGTGTTTGATGTTGAAGGTCATGACGACAAAATTGAAGTGTTCACAACGCGTGTTGACACGCTCATGGGCGTTACCTATGTTGTGCTTGCGCCAGAAAACGAACTTGTGGACAAAATAACAACGCCAAATAGAAAGGAAGAAGTTGAGGACTACAAACAAAAAGTTTTGCACCTTAGCGAAATTGATAGAACAAGTACGGTGAGAGAAAAGACAGGCGCTTTCACAGGGGCGTATGCAATACATCCACTCACAAAAAAGCGTGTACCAGTGTATATAAGTGACTATGTTCTTGCAAGTTATGGAACAGGGGCAGTTATGGCTGTGCCTGCTCATGACGAGCGTGACTATGCTTTTGCGAAAAAGTTTGGCCTTGAAATAAAAGAGGTTATTAAAAGTCCTGACGGCGAAACAACACTTCCATACACATCATCAGGAGTTTTGGTCAATAGTGGTGAGTTTGACGGACTTGAAAGCGGGAAGGCAAAACTTGCCATTGTTGAAAAGCTTAAACAAAATGGTTTAGGAGAGATGACGACGACTTATCGTCTTAGAGATTGGTTAATTAGCCGTCAAAGATATTGGGGTGCACCAATCCCAGTTGTTTACTGTGACCACTGCGGAATTGTACCTGTACCAGAAAGTCAACTTCCTGTTAAACTTCCATACAATGTTGACTTCAAGCCAACAGGCAAAAGTCCACTATATTACTGCGATGAGTTTGTAAATACAACTTGTCCAAAGTGTGGCGCTAAGGCAAGGCGTGAAACAGATACGCTTGATACTTTTGTTTGTTCAAGTTGGTACTACCTTAGATATCTTGATCCACATAACAGCAAAGCGCCTTTTGACAAAGCAAAAGTTGACAAATTTATGCCTGTTGACAAATATGTCGGCGGAGTTGAACACGCAGCGATGCACTTACTCTATGCTAGATTTATATACAAGGCACTCAGTGACATGGGATATGTCAGCGGAAAAGAACCATTTAAGAGTTTAATTCACCAAGGTACAATTCTTGGTGCAGATGGTCAAAAGATGAGCAAAAGTCTTGGCAACACAGTCAGTGCAGATGAGTATGTTGCAAAGTTTGGTAGTGATGTGTTTAGAACATATCTTGGCTTTGGCTTTTCATACACAGAGGGTGGACCATGGAGCGATGATGGAATACTTGCAATTAACAAATTTTTCCAAAAGGTTGCGAAGGTGTTTGAAAACTTTTATGACCTTAAACCAAATGAAAATAAAACAGTTGATGAAGAACTTGAAGTATGGCTCAATAAGACAATAAAAAATGTTACAGAAGATATGGAGAACTTCCAGTTCAACACATCAATAGCAAGGCTTATGGAACTCACTTCTGCAATAACAAAGTATCAGACGAGAAAAGATAGAAATTACGAGCAAGAAAAGCACGCTGTCTATTCATATGCAAAGCTTTTAGCACCACTTATGCCACACTACATGGAAGATGTGTGGGAAAAACTTGGACATGAAACATCAATATTTGATGAGGCTTGGCCAAAATACGACATATCAAAAACTATTGCAAAGCAAGTTGAAATTGCAGTGCAAGTAAACGGTCAAATAAGGGCAAGAATAAGTATACCGGCAGACAGCAATGACGAAGAAATGAAAAAGTTGGCACTTGCAAATCAAAGCGTGCAAAACTACACAAACGGCAAACAAATAAAAAAGGTTATTTGTATTAAAAACAGACTTGTAAACATAGTTGTTTAAGGGGGTAATTATGCTAAAAAAAATGTATATAAAGATGTTTAAATATACAGACATATCTGCAAAAAAAAGGATGCTGCGACAAAATATAAAAAAGCCAGAGTCGTTGAAACAACAACTTGACATTATGTATGGCGAAGATAAAATAAACAATACTTTTGATATAATTTACCCAGTATCTCAAGAAAATAAAAAACTTACTACAATAATAAATATTCATGGTGGAGGATATGTTGCTGGATTAAAAGAGCTTTGTATAATTCATTGTTACAGACTTGCCGAGACGGGATATTGTGTAATCAATATGGAGTACACAAAGGCAGAAACAAAAGGATTTCCAACCCCAATATTTGAAACTTTTCAACTTTTAAACTACATTCAAAGTCACGAAGAAATTGCAAGACACATAGACTTTGACAAACTGTTTTTGTGTGGTGACAGCGCTGGCGGACATATTTCAGCGCTTGTAGCAAACATTTTGGAAAGTGATGATCTAAAACAAAAGTTTGGTGTTAAAAGCAATTTAAAAGTAAAAGGACTAATTTTGCATAGTCCTGTGTTTGGAGTGTTTAAGTTTGGCAAACTTAGATATTTAAGAAAAAAAATGGAAGAAGTTGTTTATAATGAATACAACAATCAGTCCATAAAAAACTGTTGTAATAACCTTGAACTTTTAAGCAAAAATTTTCCACCATGTATAATTTTTACAGCAAATAATGATATATTAAATATTCACACAAATATTTTAATTAAAAAAGCAAAAAAGTTAAATCTTGCAGTTTATAACTATAACTTTATAACTGGCAAAAATTTGTTTCATGACTTCACGATATCTTATCCAGATGGCAAAGAGGCAAAGTTTGCACGACAAAAAACAAAGTTGTTTATTGATGCAGTTTTAAACAATACTTTAATAAATAGTTGTGGAAAGAAAAACATTTCGCTTTTAAAACAAAAAAAAGAAGATAGTACACAATCAACAAAAAGTGAGAAAGAAAACGCAATATCTTGTTGACAAACGTTATTTTGCGTGATAAAATACCTGAGTAAATTGAATATTTCTTTTCCAAAGACAGCAAGTGAATTTTCGTAAACCCAAGCGGTGCTTGCCGAGGCAAAGTTTTGAAGTGGAGTTTTTTCCTTTCGGCCTTTGCCGAAAGGAATTTTTAATTTATAACATACAAATCTAATTAAAGGAGGCAAATAAATGAGTGCAAATCTTGAAGCAAAAAAAGCACTTGTTGAGGAAATAAAAGACAAACTCTCTCGTGCAAAAACTGTTGTGTTTGTTGACTATCGTGGCATCACTGTTGATCA
>CALWTH010000023.1 GCA_944384405.1 uncultured Clostridia bacterium | reverse complement strand
CTTGGTAACAAGCGTGGCATTGTAAACCCCACCCGAGGCAAGGTTAAAAAAGACAATATGTTGTTCGCATCGTCTTTTAAAAACACCGCTTGATTGCAGTGGAGACATTGCAACTAGATAGATGATCATCAAATACAGAACTCGGCTTATAGACTAACTACACCAATTTGATATGTAACTTGTGTTACATATCTTTTTTTTGTCAATAATTGATTTATGTTTTATGTTGTTATCTTGCTATTCGTAGTTTTTTGGGTTTTGTTTAAATTTAAAATAAAGCGTGGTATTCTTAAAAGTAAAATCAAATTTAGAAGAAAAAATTTGATTGCCATATTTTACACAATACCATTGAAACTAAATTATTTTGATTACAAAAATTATGATGTGCCATTGAAAAAACTTATGCTTGTTGATCACATAATTTCTTGTGCACTATATAATTCACCAAAAGTTTTTAATAGCAAAATAGACTTAAGCATGCTAAAAAATTTTGGCGTAGACATCGAAAAGCCAATTTTGTTTTTTGACAAAATAGATGATAGGCTTTTCGAGGCAATTAGTATAGCAAAGAACTATGTCGATTTTAACGCAGTAACAAGCATGAATTTTAGAAATCAATTTCAAAATAAATTTTTTCTTTTTCTTGATACGCAGTTTTGTGATATAAAGTTGTTTTCATCTATAATGGCAGTAAATGTCTATACGAAAGAAAAATTTAAAGTACGAGATGATAAGCATCAAATGATGCAACTTTATTTAAAGAGTAAAGCGATAAGTTTAAAATATCTAATTTCTAAAAATAAGAATATATATAGTTATCAAAGTGACGAAATAAAAATTATAATAGAACATTATTATGATAATGGAAATTATTTTCATGCATCTATAGAAAATATCGGAAAAAATAAAAATGTAGATTTTTTATTGAATTTTGATTTGGACACAAGAAATTATTTAATCAAAAAAATAAATTCATATTATTTAATTGAAAATGTTTTATCTAAGCAAAAAAAATATATTTTGTGTGATAAAAAAATTTCTATTAATAACTGTTTGGATAAAGTAAAAAAGCCTTATATTCAAATAAAAAAACATATATTATTAGAAAAATCAAAAAAGTATGAATTTATTATTTTTATTGGAGATAATGCAAGCAAAAATAAACTTAAAAATTCATTAAGTTCATATGAAGAAAAAATAAATAGTTATTTTAATTTCAAATTAAAGTCAAAAAATGTTAAATTGAATTATTTGGTAAATTATTATTTAAAAAGGAAGGTTACATCATCAAAATATGAAAAATTGTATTATGATAATTTTGATGAAGTACAACATCTATATAAGCTGCATAAAATATCTGCTCTTGATTTTTATATGTGGATAAAGCAAAAGTATTTGGGGATTTATGAGTATAGTAACAACCTAAAAATTGAACCGCTTTTTAAAGAAGATTTTGATTGTGAAATAGTTATAAATGGTAAAGTCACTTTTATTGAAATTAGACGCTTTGGAGAACTGAAAAATTGCATAGTTATGAATGGGGTGAAGTATCGTAATATAAATTTTTTACCTTATGACAACTTAAATAATTGCGATAAATTATTGGTTTTTATGTGATTTTGTGCTAAACTTTCAGTGGAGATATTTATGGATAACACACCACTCGCTGAGAGAATGCGACCAAAAACACTAGATGATTTTTATGGACAAAAACATATTGTTGGTGAAAATATGCTTCTTCGCCGTGCAATAAAAATGGGGCAGATAGGCAGTTGTATTTTTTATGGTCCACCAGGAACTGGAAAAACTACACTGGCTAATATCATAGCAAACACACTAAATGGCAATTTCAGAAAACTAAACGCTGTTTCAAGTGGCGTCAGTGATGCAAAAGAGATTATTGAAGAGGCACGAAAAAATCGAGCAATTTATGGCAAGCAAACTTATCTTCTGTTAGATGAATGTCATAGGTGGAGTAAAGCACAAAGTGATAGTGTCTTATCAGCAATTGAAGATGGTAGCATCATTTTTATTGGTTCAACGACAGAAAATCCATTTACTTCAATGACTCGTGCTATCGTTTCAAGATGCAGGATTTTTGAATTTAAGCCACTATCTGATGAAGATGTTAAAAAGGCGATGAAGCGTGCTCTTACAGACAAAGAAAATGGCCTTGGAAACTTAAACATTGATATTTCAGATGAGGCAATAAATCACTTAGTTTGGGCAAGTAGTGGCGATGTTAGAATGGCTTTAAACTCGCTTGAACTTGCAGTCAAAACAACTCCGCCAAACGAAAATGGCGTAATTATTATTGATAAGGAAGTGGCAGAGCAGAGCATACAAAAGAAAGCACTTTCTATTGATGAAACACAGTATTATGACCTTTTAAGTTCTTTTTGTAAATCAATACGTGGAAGTGATACTGATGCTGCACTATATTATTCACAGCGTTTGATTTTAGCGGGCTGTGACCCTCTAATTATTGCAAGACGACTAATCGCACATTGCAGTGAGGATATAGGAATGGCGGATTCAAACGCACTGCTACTTGCCACAAGTGCTATGTTTGCCGTTCAAAATTTAGGGTTACCAGAAGGGTTAATTCCATTGTCACACGCTATTATTTACGCTTGCGAAGCAGAAAAGTCAAATTCGGTTATTACTGCAATGAACGCGGCAAAAGCCGATGCTGAAAATGTGAAAGATGATGAGGTTTTAAATCATTTAAAAAATCACCCATCAATAAATGGGCCCAAAACACAATATAAATATCCACATGATTATGGCGGATATGTAAAACAACAGTATTTGCCAAACAAATTAAAAGACAGAATATACTATGTACCAAGCAAAAACGGAAAAGAAAAGAATTTGGTTCGCAAAAAGTTTATGTTTAAATAAAAATAATAAAAATAAAAAACGCTCGTAAATGTTTGATTTACGAGCGTCATTTTTTATATTTTAGGTTCAAAGTTTTCAAATATGACATTGTCGCAGTATTGAACAACTTTTAAGTATTCTTTTTGACTTCTGACAGTCCATGCAAGTAAAGGCAATGTCTTATATTTTCTTACAAATCTATTTGGCAGGTGAGAAGCTTCATATGCTATGAAGTCGGGCTTTGCAATTTTGTTTAAAACCATTCTTTTTAATGCGAATTTTTTGATAAATGATAATTTTTCACCTTTAAAAAATCCTGCAAGCTGTCCACGCAAAACATTTGGTGCATTCTTTTTAAACCATTCAAGCACATAAGGATTAAAAGATTCAATTGCATATTCGCCTGAGTAAGCACTAAGCATTTCATAAAGTTTTTGTTCAAGTAAGCCAACTTTGTTTGTGTTTTTTACTTCAATCAAAATTGGAACTTGACCATTTATGAGTTTTAATACTTCTTCAAAAGTTGGAATTGTGTACTTTGAATTTTGCAAATGGTAGTTTACTAATTCGTCTTTTGTCAAGTTTTTCAAATAACCATCTTTGCCCGTCATACGTGACAAACTATCATCATGAAATACAACAAGTGTGCCGTCAGATATGATATGAACATCAAGTTCAACAGGGTAGCCATTATCAATGGCGTTTTGAAAAGCACCAAGTGAATTTTCAGGAAAAACATCGTTATGAAGCCCACGATGAGCAATACATCTTTCTACAATCCAAGACTTAAATATATCCATTTTTATTCCTTTTAAATAATATAACACACTTTTAAAAATTGTGTCCACAAATTTTATTAAAATGTATTTTTTAATTTGATTTTTTGCTATTATTATATATACTAAACATACAAAGGAAATTAGACTTAATGACTAAAAAATTAAAAAACATAAGAAATTTTTGCATTATAGCACATATTGACCACGGCAAAAGCACACTTGCCGATAGGCTTATTGAAAAGACGGGTACAGTATCAAAGCGTGATATGAGTGACCAGCTATTAGATAGTATGGACCTTGAGAGAGAGCGTGGCATAACAATCAAGTTGACGCCAACTAGAATGTTTTATGACTATAATGGTGAAGAGTATGTTCTTAATCTTATAGACACTCCAGGACACGTGGACTTTACATATGAAGTTTCACGTTCACTTGCAGCATGCGAAGGGGCTATTTTGATTGTTGATGCTTCGCAGGGAGTTGAAGCTCAAACAATTGCCAACACATATCTTGCTGTTGACAATAACTTAGAGATTTTGCCTGTAATAAACAAAATAGATTTGCCAAGTGCAAATATTGAAAAGTGCAGAAAAGAAATTGAAGATGTTCTTGGTGTTTATGCCGAAGATTGTCCTGCAATTTCAGCTAAAGACGGCACAAATATTGATGAAGTACTTAAACAAATTATTGAAAGAATACCTGCTCCAAAAGGTGACGTCGATGCTCCACTTAAAGCACTTATTTTTGATAGCCTATATGACAATTTCAAGGGGGCAATTTGTTTTGTCAGAATTTTTGACGGAACTGTTAAGGTTGGAGACAAAATAACTATGATGAAAGTCGGCAAGACTTATGAAGTCACCGAAGTGGGAGTATTTACTCCAAAAATGAAATCAAAAGATATTTTGTCATGCGGAGAAGTTGGATATATCTGTGCCAGCATAAAGAATTTATCTGACACAAAAGTCGGCGACACAATAACAAACGCAGATAATCCAACGAAATCACCACTTGAAGGCTATAAAGATGTTCAACCCGTGGTGTTTAGTGGAATATTCCCAGTTGATGGCGACAAATACCAAGAACTCAAAGAGGCGCTTGAAAAACTAAAACTCAATGATGCCAGTTTGAAGTTTATGCCTGAGACATCTGTTGCTCTTGGCTTTGGTTTTAGATGCGGATTTTTAGGACTTTTGCATATGGAGATAATAACTGAACGTCTTGAAAGGGAATACGGCGTTGAAATAATAACCACAGCTCCAAGTGTTTCATATCATGTTTACAAAACAAGCGGTGAAATGCTTGAAGTCAGCAACCCATCAATGCTACCACCACCAGCAGAGATAGACAGAATTGAAGAGCCAATGATAAAACTTGAAGTCTACACGCCACCTGAGTATGTTGGTGCTGTCATGGAACTTTGTCAAGATAAGCGTGGTGAGTTTGTCGATATGCAATACATTGAGAAAACACGAGTTGTCCTTAAATATCATATGCCTCTTGCAGAAATGATATATGACTTTTTTGATAATTTAAAAAGTCGAACAAAAGGTTATGCAAGCCTTGACTATGAAGTTTATGGCTTTGCTCCAAGTGAGCTTGTGAGACTAGACATTCTTTTAAATGGCGAGCCTTGCGATGCTCTTAGTATGATAATTCATAAAGACAAGGCGTATACTCGTGGAAGACAAATTGCAGAAAAATTAAAAAAGATAATTCCAAGACAGCTTTTTGAAGTTCCTATTCAAGCATGTATTGGTGGAAAAATCATTGCACGAGAAACGGTTAGTGCAATGAGAAAAGATGTTTTGGCAAAGTGCTATGGTGGAGATATTTCAAGAAAGCGCAAACTGCTTGAAAAACAAAAGGCGGGCAAAAAGCGTATGCGTCAATTTGGTTCTGTTGAACTTCCTGCAGAAACATTTATTAGTATATTAAAGACAGATGACAATGACTAATGCAATGATTTATGTTCATATTCCATTTTGTGACAGTAAATGTTTTTACTGTAATTTTGCTTCTGGAATTTATGACGAAGATACTAAAAAAAAGTACTTTGATAAACTAATTGACGAAATAAAATTTAATTGCACCAAAGCTTACAATATAACATCAATATACATCGGTGGGGGTACGCCATCAAGCGTTGATGCTGATTTCATTTCTCGTATCATACAAGTCATCAAAGAAAACTACATTGTTGACAAAAATGCCGAAATAAGTATGGAGGCTAATCCTTGTTCACTTTCAAAAGAAAAACTAATAAAATACAAAGAAATAGGTATAAATAGGCTGTCAATAGGTGTGCAGTCACTTGACGATAGTTGTTTGAAAATGATTGGAAGAAGCCACACAAAAAAAATTGCTATTGAAAAAATCAAGCTTGCTAAGGCTTGCGGTTTTGAAAATATAAATTGTGATGTTTTAATTGGTATACCAAATCAAAATTATAAAAAACTAAAAAATACAGTAAAAAAACTAGTAAGCCTAAAAGTTGCACATATCTCGGCATATATGCTAATAAATGAACCAAACACCATACTTACAAAAAAAATTGAAAATAATGAAGTCAAAACTGTCAGTGAAGACAAGTGCGTTGTGTTTTATGATAAAATAGTGAAATTTTTGCATAGACACGGATATGAAAGATATGAAGTGTCTAATTTTGCAAAAGATGGCAAGATGTGTAGGCAAAATTTGGGATATTGGCTAGGAACTGAATATTTTGGATTTGGACTTGCAAGCCATTCATATGTAAATGGAGAACGATATAACAATACATCTAATTTAAAAGAATATTTAGGCAGTGATTTTAATTATAAAAAACATAGATTATCTAATCAAGAAAAAATAGAAGAAAAAATTATGCTTGGACTTAGAACAAAGTTTGGCGTTTGTATTGAAACTCTAAAAAAACTTGGCTATGATATAACAAAAACAAAGAAAAATGAACTATTTATGTTAAAATCAAACAATTTTATAAAAATAAATGACAATAAAATAATTGTTGATAAAAACAAGTTTGGTGTTTTAAACCAAATAATATTAAAATTGTTACCTTAATTTATAAAAAATAGTTGCAAAATAAAAATTATTGTGTTATTATATGTCAAGTAATTTTACTTGACAGGTGGCATATGAGCGTAGAGCAAAATGTTGAACTTGGAATACTTCTTGATTTGTATGGAAGTTTTTTGAGCAAAAAGCAATTTGACATAACGTCCAGTTATGTAAACAGTAATTTGTCACTGGGTGAAATTGCTGAGCAGTACAATATTTCAAGAAGTGCAGTACTTGATGCACTTAACATTTCGAAACGCAAACTCTATGACTATGAAAGTAAGTTAAAATTATACTCACTAAAAAAGTCACTAGAAAGCGCTGTCAAACTCGATGATGAAATGTGCAAAAATCAAATCAAAAAAATTTTGGAGGAGTTTTAATGGCTTTATTTACAAGTTTAAGTGAAAAAATGTCTCATATTTTTTCAAAACTCACCAAGAGAGGAAAGCTCACTGAGCTTGAAATTAAAGAGTCAATGCGAGAAGTCAAACTCGCACTTTTGGAAGCAGATGTCAACTATCTTGTTGTTAAAGATTTCATCAAAAAAGTTTCCGAAAAAGCGGTTGGCGATGTTGTTTTGAAAAGTTTGACTCCAGGTCAACAGGTCATAAAAATTGTCAATGAAGAATTGACATCGCTCATGAGCAGTCCAAATCAAAAACTTATGGTGGCGTCAATGCCTCCAACAGTTATTATGATGTGTGGACTTCAAGGAGCAGGAAAGACCACGATGTGTGCAAAACTTGGTGCATATTTGAAAAAATCAGGCAAGCGTCCACTTCTTGTTGCGTGTGATATTTATAGGCCGGCGGCAATAAATCAGCTAAAAGTGGTGGGCTCACAAGCAAAAGTTGACGTTTTTGAAAAAGGCACACAAAATCCTGTAAAAACAGCAAAGCAAGCACTCGAATTTGCAAAATCTCAAAACTATGACACAGTAATAATTGATACTGCTGGTAGACTTCACATCAATGAACAGTTAATGCAAGAACTTAAAGACATTAAAAGTGAAGTTAAACCAACTGAGATATTGCTTACAGTTGATAGTATGACAGGTCAAGATGCCGTAACAGTTGCTGAAAGTTTTAATAACGACCTTGATATTACTGGCGTAATTCTTACAAAGCTTGACGGAGATACTCGTGGCGGTGCAGCACTTTCCATTAAAGCAATAACGCAAAAACCTATTAAGTTTTGTGGCGTTGGTGAAAAAATTGGTGACATAGAACCATTTTATCCTGACCGAATTGCATCAAGAATACTTGGCATGGGCGACGTTTTAAGTTTAATTGAAAAGGCTCAAGAAGCGGTTAGTGAAGAAGAACTTAAAAAGTTTGAAAAATCTTTTAGAGAAAATTCATTCACATTTGAAGATTATCTTGATCAGCTTGAAAGGTTGAAAAAGATGGGTAATATCAACGACTTGATTGCTATGATTCCTGGGCTTAGCGGAAAGCTTAAAGGGGCTCAGGTTGATGAAAATGTTTTAAAGAAAAACAAAGCCATTATCCAAAGCATGACAAAAAAAGAAAGGCTTAATCCTGACCTTATTAAAGGCAGTCAAAGAAAGCGTATTGCACTTGGAAGTGGCACGACAATAACAGATGTTAATCAGCTCATTAAACAGTTTGAACAGTCAAAAGAGATGATGAAACAAATGAAGAACAAGAAGGGTATTGCTAGATTTTTTAATTAGTTATATTAGCAAAAAGTTAATATATAAAAAACATAAAAGGAGAAAGAAAAATGGCATTAAAAATTAGATTAACAAGACTTGGAGACAAAAAGACACCTTTTTACAGAGTTGTAGTTGCTGATTCAAGATCACCAAGAGATGGTAAGTTTGTTGAAGTTATTGGAACATACAATCCATTAACAGAACCAGCTGAAATTAAAATTGATAACGAAAAAGCAGCACAATGGCTAAAAAATGGTGCACAACCAACAGATACAGCCAAAGAATTGCTAATAAAAAGTGGCGTTATTGAAAGAAAATAACTCATAGAGGAGTATTATGGAGCAATTAGTTGAATACATTGTTAAGAGCTTAGTTGATGATAAAGATGCTGTGAAAATTTCAACAGAAAGAGATGGCAGTGAAATAAATATCATTGTCAATGTTGCTGAAAACGATGTTGGAAAAGTCATAGGCAAAAATGGAAGAATTGCTCAGTCAATTAGGGCAATAGTCAAGTCTATATCAGCCAGAGAAAAAATTAGATACAATGTAAAAATAAATAAATAGGCATTTTTTTGCCTGTTTTTTATATGGAGAAAGTATGAGATATATCGGCACAATAGTCAAGCCCCAAGGAGTCAAAGGTGAACTAAAAATTTATCCTGACGATAAAAATCTTGAAATTTACAAAAACATAAAAAATATATACATTGACGACAAAAAAATTGCCATTAAAAAACTTAGTTTAAGGCAAGGATTTTTGTATATGTTTATCGACGGAGTAAATGACAGAAATATGGCAGAAACTTTAAGACATAAAGAAGTTTTTGTTGATGACAATGAACTTACTTTAAAAGATGATATGTTTTTTATTGAAGATCTTTTGAATATGGACGTCGTTTCATCAGATGATGAATTTTTGGGGACAATTACTGATATACAAAGCTATGGTGCAACAGATGTAATCACCATACTTGATACTGACAATCGTGAAATCATGTTACCACATTTAAAATCAATTTTTTTAGGGGTAACAAATGGGAAAATGGTTGTAAATAAATCAAGATTTGAAGAGATGAAAACATGCATAGAATAACAGTATTGACATTGTTCCCACAGATGTTTGACGCAATAAATCACAGTATCATAAAGCGAGCACTTGATAACAATATTTTTGAACTCAATGTTGTAAATATTCGTGATTTTTCAAAAGACATTCACAAAAAATGTGATGATTATCCATACGGTGGTGGTGCTGGTATGGTTATGATGGTTCAGCCAATAGTTGACGCCTTTAAAAGTTTAAACCTCAAAAATCCAAAAGTAATTTATACAAGCCCTCGTGGAAAAACTTTTAATCAAAGTATGGCAAAAAGTTGGGCAAGTTATGATGATATCGTGATTTTATGTGGGCACTATGAAGGTGTTGATCAGCGAGCCATCGACATTTTGGGAGCAGAAGAAATTTCAATAGGCGACTATGTTTTAACAGGTGGAGAATTGCCTGCAATGGTTATGATTGATTCACTTGCAAGAAATATTGAAGGGGTGATAAACTCACAGTCTTTAAAAGATGAAAGTTTTTCAAATGGGCTTTTGGAATATCCTCAGTATACAAGACCAGAAGAATTTGAAGGCTTAAAAGTTCCAGAAGTACTTTTATCAGGACATCATCAAAATATTGATAAGTGGAGAGAGAAAAAGTCTATTGAAATAACAAAGAAAAATCGACCAGACCTTTTAGGAGAATAAATTGTCAAAAGTTAATTGGTTCCCTGGGCATATGGCAAAAGCGTTAGCGCTTATGTCCAAAGAAATAAAAAATGTTGATATGGTGATTTATGTTCTTGATGCAAGAGCACCTTTTTCATGCCTAAATCCAAAGTTTGACGATGTGTGCGAAGGCAAGCCAATACTGTATGTTTTAAATAAAGTAGATCTTGCCGATGACATCATATCAACATATGCAAAAACAAAGTTGTTATCAAAAGGCAATTGTGACTGTGTTCTTTTAAACAGCGTCCAAAGTGGGACTAGTAAGATTATAGAACAGATAATGAAAAGATTATGCGACAATAAAATACAAAAATACAACAAAAAAGGACTAAATATACCACTTAGAGCAATGGTTATTGGTGTCCCAAATTGCGGAAAGAGCACGCTTATAAACAATATGTGTGGAATTAAAAAAGCAAAGACGGGAGATAAAGCGGGAGTCACAAGGGGGAAACAGTGGGTAGCTCTAAAAAATGGCTTTGAAATACTTGATACACCGGGAACACTTTGGCCAAATCTTGAAGACCAAGATATTGCAAAAAAATTGCTATTGATTGGTAGCATAAAAGATGAAATCGTGGATATTAATGACTTATGCTTGTATCTTGTTGGCTTACTACAAAAATATTATAAAGATGCATTCGAAAAAAGGTATAATATATCAGTATGCGATGAAGCACTTTTGACGCTTGATGCTATTGCAGAGCAAAAGCACTTTTTGATTAAAGGTGGAGAAATCGACTATGACAGAACTTGTGCAATGGTCATCGATGATTTTAGAAAAGGCAGACTTGGTAAAATAACACTGGACAGGTGAGTATGTTTGAATACGAAGAAAAATATAGTAGTGATGGCTATAAATTGATAGCAGGAATTGATGAGGCAGGCAGAGGTCCACTTGCTGGCCCTGTTGTTTGTGCTATTGCCATTATGCCACTTGATAAAGATAAGATAATTGATGGTGTCAACGATAGTAAAAAACTTTCGCCAAAGGTTAGAGAAGTTCTTTATGACAAAATAATAAACACTGCCATTGCATACAAAATAGAAGTTGTTGACAACAAGACAGTAGATAAAATCAATATTTTGAATGCAACAAAGCAAGGTATGATAAATTGTATTAACAATATTAGCATAACACCAGATATTGTGCTTATTGATGCTGTAAAAATCAATTCAGATATTGTTACTGTGCCAATAATTAAAGGTGATGAAAAAAGTTATAGTATTGCATGTGCTTCCATTTTAGCCAAAGTTTATAGGGATAGACTTATGCAACATTATGATAAAATCTATCCTCAATATTTGTTTGCAAAGCATAAAGGTTATGGTACACAAAAGCATATTGAACTATTAAAAAAGTTTGGAAAATGTGAGATACATAGGGATACATTTATTAAAAATTTTTTAGGTGACAAATGAACACAAAAATCTCTGGAGGCAGTGGTGAGGCACTTGCCTTTAACTATTTAAAAGAAAATGATTACAAGATTTTGAATACAAACTTTTCATGTAAACTTGGCGAAATTGACATAATTGCAGAAAAAGACAAATACATAATTTTTGTTGAAGTTAAAGCAAGGTCATCAAAAAAGTTTGGTATGCCTTGTGAGGCTGTGACATACCAAAAGCAACAACACATAAAAAGAACGGCACTTTATTACTTACAAAAAACGAAAAATTTAGACAAATTTTGCAGGTTTGATGTGATAGAAATTTTAGATGGAAAAATCAATCATATTGAAAACGCTTTTATGTAAATAGTTTTTTAATTTTTTTTATATAAATTGTTATAAAACACTTGAAAAAATTTTTTTTATATGATATCTTTTTAAAGACTTCGAATGGTCCGCTGGCAAATTTTTTTTTGTTTATGAACATTTAGTAAATATAATATAGGAGGAAAAGTCGGTGAATATTATAGACATTATCGAAAAGGAAAACTTAAAAGATGATGCACCTAAATTTAATATTGGCGACACCGTTAAGGTTTGGGTCAAAATTAAAGAAGGTGATAAACAAAGACTTCAAGCGTTTGAAGGCGTTGTTATAGAAAGAAAAAATGGTAGTGTGAGAGAAACTTTCACTGTGAGAAGAATTTCTTATGGTGTTGGTGTTGAAAGAACATTCCCTTTACATTCTCCACTTGTTGACCATGTTGACATTGTCCGTAAAGGCAAGCCAAGACGTGCAAAATTGTACTATGTAAGAGATCTTACTGGTAAAGCTGCAAAAATCAAATCTGCAGACAACAACTAAAAATCATCTGACACAAATCGGTTTCGGTTTGTGTTTTTTTATGTAAAAAATTTTTTCATAAATTCATTTTGTCATAAACATATTAGGTGTTATACTTAGCCAGTAGGTTATAATGTTAGCAAAAGTACAAAGTTTTGGTTTGCATGGGATTGAAGGATATAAGGTCACTGTTGAAGTTGACATATCTATGGGGTTGCCTAAGTTTGACATTGTTGGACTTGGCGACACGGCAATAAAGGAAGCAAAAGAGCGTGTGAAGTCTGCTATACGCAATTCTGGATTAAAATATCCAGTTAGTGCCATCACGTGTAATCTTGCTCCTGCGGACATAAAGAAAGAGGGGACATTTTACGATCTTTCAATCGCTGTTGCAATCTTATCTGCCAGTGGAGTCATTGACTATAAAAAAATTGGTGATACCATATTTTTGGGCGAATTGTCTTTAAATGGCGATGTAAAAAAAGTTACAGGACTTTTGCCACTACTCATTGCAGCAAAAGAAAAGGGATATAAAAATTTTATTATTCCAAAAGAAAACTATTTTGAAGCAAGTTTTATATCTGATATAAATGTAAAAGTTGCACATACACTTGAAGAACTTGTAAACTCTTATAAAGAACCTGATATCATACTTGAAAAAGTTGTTCCATCTAATTACGAAACATTAAAAGACACTAGGCGCAATTCTTATCTTGATATGAAATATGTGAAGGGACAATTTAGCGCAAAAAGAGCACTTGAAATTGCTGCTGCTGGTGGACATAATATTTTGATGATAGGCCCACCCGGTAGTGGAAAAACAATGCTGGCAAAGTGTTTCCCAGGTATTCTTCCAGACATGACATTTGAAGAGGCTTTGGAAGTTACAAAAATACATAGTGTTGCTGGTGAACTTAATTTAAGTGACGGAATAATTCTTTGTCGGCCTTTCAGAACCCCACATCACACTGCAACATCAATTAGTTTGGTCGGTGGTGGTTCACAGGTAAAACCTGGGGAAATTAGCCTTGCACACAATGGCGTTTTGTTTTTAGATGAACTACCAGAATATTCAAGACAATTTATTGAAACACTCAGGCAACCTCTTGAAGACGGACAAATCACTATCGCAAGGGCAAAGCAAACTGTAACATATCCTGCATCTTTTATTTTGATTGCATCAATGAACCCTTGTCCTTGTGGAAACTATGGTTCAAAAAAAGAGGAGTGTAGATGCACGCCTGCACAAATACATAGATATTTATCAAAGCTTAGTGGACCAATTATGGACAGAATTGACTTGCATATTGAAGTTGACAATGTTACATATGATGACCTTCACACAGATGAGGAATGTGAAAGTTCTGCAGATATAAAAAAGCGTGTTGATAAAGCCCGCAAAGTACAACTAGAAAGATTTAAGGGCACAAAAGTTTATTCAAATGCTAAAATGGACGTCACTCAGACAAAGAAGTACTGCAAACTTAGCAAAGAGTGTAGTGACATTTTAAAAATGGCGTTTGACAATTTGAATTTGACTGCAAGAGCACATGACAGAATACTAAAAGTCGCAAGGACAATAGCTGACCTTGAAGGTGAGCAAGAAATTTTGCCAAAGCACATTGCAGAAGCCATACAATATAGATCACTTGATAGGAAATATTGGGAATGATTAGTCAAAACGATAGAGCGTATATTTTCTTTTCTTATATGGAACTCACCGTAAAAAGATGTAATGAGATTGTATCACATTTTGATTGTGCAGGCGATGCACTTTCAGCACTTTATAATGGTGATGATTTTTTGGCTGAAATATTAGGCAATGATTATTCTAAATACAGACAAAAACTTTCAGAATTTTCTTTTGAAACTTTGGAACAATATTTTTTAAAAAAGCATGTAGGTTATATAACAATAGAAAGTGAAATATATCCTAAACAGTTGAATGAACTTGAAGAGCCGCCATACATTTTGTATTATATTGGCGACATATCACTTTTAAACACAAAGGGCATAGCAATAGTGGGTTCGCGTATGCCAACATTTTATGGTCGTGAGATAACCGAAGATTTTGCGAGAGAACTTGTTAAAGCTGGCTTTACAATAATAAGTGGGCTTTCAACTGGAGTTGATAAAATTGCTCATGAAACAGCACTTAAAGAAAATGGTAAAACTATTGCCGTTCTTGGAAATGGTTTTCAAAAGATGTATCCAAAGTGCAATATTTCACTTGCAAGAGAAATTGCCCAAAAAGGTTTGCTTGTTACTGAGTATTATCCGACATATCAAGCGCGAAATTACTCATTTCCTATGCGAAATAGAATAATTGCAGGATTAAGCACAGGAGTACTTTTAACCGAAGCAGCCAAAAAGAGCGGTGCACTTCATACAAAAAATTACGCACTTGACCTTGGAATAGATGTTTTTAGTGTTCCAGGGAATATAAATAGCTCAAAAAGTGAAGGCACAAACAATATCATAAAGTTTGGTCATGCTCAAATGGTAACTTCTCCAAATGATATATTGGAGCAATATGGTATTAAAGCAAATAAAACAAAGAAACAAAAAATCGAACTAGATTTTGAAGAGAGCAAAATATACAATTTTTTAAAAGACGGAGAAAAGAATTTTGACGATATTCAGTACCATACAAACATACCCGTACAAAATTTGAATACCTATTTGACAACAATGCAAATTCGTGGAATAATAAAAAAATTGCCAGGAAATTATTATACAGTGTAGAGTGGAGGTTGAATGAAACTCGTAGTAATCGAATCACCAGGTAAACGTGAAACGCTTCAAAAATATTTAGGAAAGGACTATCTTGTCATGTCTTCTAAGGGACATGTGAGAGATCTTCCTTCAAAAAGTTTTGCTGTTGACCTTAATCATAATTTTGAACCAAAATATGAAATTATGCCTGATAAAAAGGCGATTATTGAAGATATAAGGGCAAAAGCAAAAAAAGCGGAATTTGTTCTTCTCGCAACCGACCCCGACCGTGAGGGAGAGGCGATCGCATGGCACCTTGCTTATTGTCTTGGAATTGATCCGCACACTAAGTGCAGGATTGTTTTTAATGAAATCAGTAAATCTGCAGTTGAAAAAGCACTTTTAAACCCTCGTGAAATTGATTTGAATTTAGTTGACGCACAGCAGGCACGAAGAATACTTGATAGAATAATGGGATATAAATTGTCACCAATACTGTGCAAAAAAATCCAACCAAAACTTAGCGCAGGAAGAGTTCAGTCAGTTTGTTTAAGACTTGTTGTGGACAGAGAAAAAGAAGTTGAGGAATTTGTTCCAAAAGAGTATTGGAATTTGATTTGTGAATTAAAAAAGCAAGGTCAAACTCAGATTTTTAAAGCATCACTAACTGAATATAAAGGCAAAAAAGAAAAACTTGCGTCAAAAGAAGAAGTTGATGAAGTATTAAATAACCTTACTAACGCAACATATAAAGTTGAGTCTGTCAAAAAAACAAAGACAAAGTCAAAAGCACCAGCACCATTCACAACCTCTACAATGCAACAAGAAGCACTTAATAAACTTAATATGACATTGAAGCGTACAACTAGTGCAGCTCAGCAATTATATGAAGGAATTGATGTGCCAAATGAGGGCAAAGTAGCTTTTATTACGTACATAAGAACAGATAGTGTACGTATTAGTGAAGACGCAGTTAAAATGGCACGTGAGCATATCAAAAATGTATATGGAGAGAAGTATCTTCCCGCAAAGCCAAATGTGTTTGCTGTTAAAGCCAATGCACAAGATGCACATGAAGCAATACGACCTATTTCTCTTCAAAGAACACCAGAGAGCATAAAAAATGTTGCTCCTAGTGATGTTTACAAATTATATAAACTCATATATGAACGTTTTGTTGCTTGTCAAATGTCAGAGGCACTTTATGATAATGTTACTGCAAACATAGTCGCAAATGATTGCGTTTTTAAAGCAGTAGGCAAAACTTTAGATTTTGCAGGCTATACAGCAGTTTATAAAAATGAAAGTAAAGAAAAAGATAATCAAGATGAAATAGAAGAAGGTAAACTTCCTAAACTTGAAGAAGGCGAAATTGTTGATTTAAACAAACTCGTGCCAGAACAAAAATTTACAAAACCACCATTGCGTTACACCGAGGCAACGCTTGTTAAGGCAATGGAAGAAAAAGGTATTGGAAGACCATCGACATATGCTCCAACGGTCACAATTATTGCATCAAGGCAGTACACAACAAAGGATGGCAAATACATCATACCAACAGAGATAGGTAAATCGGTGACTGGATTTTTGGAAAAGTATTTTAACAAGATGATAAATGTCAAGTTCACCGCATACATGGAAACAAAACTTGATGAAGTCGCTGAAAATAAATGTGCATGGCAGACAGTCATTGAAAACTTTTGGAAAAGTTTTAAAGAACTACTAGACAATGCTAATTTTAATGCCTACGTTTCACCAAAGAAAGAACCAATAAAAACAGATATAATTTGTGATAAATGTGGGAGCCCTATGGTGATAAGGGAAGGAAAGTTTGGAAAATTTCTTGGCTGTTCAAATTATCCAACTTGTAAAAATGTTATGCATTATGAAGATGAAAACACACCAAAAGGCATATGCCCTGAATGTGGAAAAGAAGTTGTTCAAAGGAAGTCTAAAAAGGGCAAAATATATTATGCTTGCACAGGCTACCCTGATTGCAAATTTATGAGTTGGGACTTGCCAACAGGAGAAAAATGTCCAAAGTGTAATTCTCCACTTGTGAAAAAAGGTCAAAAAGTCGTTTGTTCGTCAAAGAGTTGTAAGTATGTTAAACCATAATGAAGTTTGTGTTATTGGTGCAGGGCTTGCAGGTTGTGAGGCGGCATATTATCTTGCACAACATGGTGTTTATGTCAAACTTTATGAGATGAAGTCTATAAAGAAAACGCCAGCACAAAGTACTGAAAATTTTGCAGAATTAGTTTGTTCAAATAGTTTAAAAAATGAGCAACTTCTTTCTGCTAGTGGACTTTTAAAGAACGAACTAAATGAACTTGACTGCTTTCTATTAAAATGTGCTTTAAAAACTCGTGTACCATCAGGTAACGCCCTTTCTGTTGATAGAGAGAAATTTTCTAAAATGGTGACAGATGCAATTAAATCTCATCCAAACATAGAAATAATTGATGAAGTCGTTGAGAAATTCGATGTAGACAAACCAACGATAATAGCGACGGGCCCACTTTGCGATGATAAACTTTACAAGTATTTGTCGTCATTGATTGGAGATGATAATTGCTATTTTTATGATGCAATTGCTCCTATTATTAGTGCAGATAGCATAGACTATTCGCGCGCTTTTTGGGCAAATCGCTATGATCAAGGTGATTCAAAAGACTATTTAAACTGCTATATGTATAAAGATGAATTTATTGTGTTTTTTAATGAACTAATAAATGCAAAAAGAGTTGAACTTCACACTTTTGAAAAGTTAAAAGTTTTTGAAGGTTGTATGCCAATAGAAATTTTAGCAAGTCGCGGTGAAAAAGCACTTAGATATGGACCACTTAAACCTGTTGGACTTTCAAAAAAAGTAGAGGGTGAAAAGCCTTATGCTATTGTTCAACTACGAAAAGAAAACAATAGTGCAACTTGTTTAAATATGGTTGGATTTCAAACTAATTTAACTTATGGTGAACAAAAAAGGGTGTTTAGTCTTATTCCTGCACTAAAGAATGCAGAGTTTATAAGATATGGTAGTATGCATAGAAATAGTT
Organism: uncultured Clostridia bacterium; assembly: GCA_944384405.1. GTDB lineage: Bacteria > Bacillota > Clostridia > Christensenellales > UBA1242 > UBA5893. Next base: position 7,034 of record CALWTH010000023.1, on the reverse strand, counting down.
ATATATGTTCGCCAAAGTGCTTAAACGAGTATTCTCAATTAAAGAAATATCCCAACATCTTTATTGCCGGGCAAATAAGTGGTGTGGAAGGATATGTAGAAAGTATTGCAAGTGGTTTGTATTCTGCGATAAATATGCTATTATATATTCAGGGCAAAAAACTTCAAAGTTTGCCCAATACCACTGTTGTTGGAGCACTAATGCACTATATTTCAAGTTCAGATGCCAATAATTTTCAGCCAATGAACGCAAACTATGGAATAGTTATGTGCGAACAATGTGATGACAAAATACAAAAAAAGAGGAAAATGCTAGAAAATTCACAATTAGAAATACAACAATTTAAGGAGAGAGTATATGGACAATGAATTTAGAGCGACTACAATTTGTGCCGTAAAACGCAATGGAAAAACTGCTATATGCGGAGATGGACAGGTGACTATGTCGCAAAGTGTTATTTTTAAAAGTAACGCAAGAAAAGTTAGAAGAATATACGGCGGAAAAGTAGTTGTTGGCTTTGCAGGTTCGGTTGTTGATGCTATTAGCCTTTGTGACAAGTTTGAAGAAATGCTTAATAAATATTCTGGAAATCTTTTAAAAAGTGCTGTTGAACTTGCAGGCTTGTGGCGTGACGACAAAGTTGCAAGACAATTAAACGCAATGATGATTGTTGCCGACAAAGACACAATGCTTCTTCTTTCAGGTGCGGGTGAAGTTATGGAACCACAAGACGGTGTTTGTGCAATCGGGAGTGGTGGAAACTATGCTTTTGCAGCAGCCAAGGCACTTTTGCAAAACACCAAACTTACAGCGAGGGCAATTGCAACTAAATCACTTTTAATAGCAAGTGAAATTTGTGTGTTTACTAATTCAAATATAATAGTTGAGGAGGTTTAAACATTATGAGTATGACGCCAAGACAAATAGTTACAGAACTTGACAAATACATCATTGGTCAAGACGAAGCGAAAAAAGCCGTTGCAATCGCTTTAAGAAACAGGTATAGGCGAAGTAGACTACCAAAAGAACTTAGAGATGAAATAACGCCAAAAAACATCATAATGAAAGGTCCAACAGGAGTTGGAAAAACTGAAATTGCAAGAAGGCTTGCTAAACTTGTTGGTGCACCATTTATAAAAATCGAAGCAACAAAATACACAGAAGTTGGTTATGTTGGCAGAGATGTTGAAAGTATGGTTAGAGATCTTGTTTCAGTGTCCGTTCGTTTGGTCAAAGATGAAAAGATGCATGAAGTTGAAAAGCGCGCAAAAGCCTCAGTTGATGAAAAAGTTTTAAAAGAGATAAAAGACGAACTTTTCAAGCAAGGTGATATCACTAGCGTAGAAGAAATCGAAAAAAATTATCACGACGGAAAATATGACGATATGAACATTGAGATTAGCGTACTTGAAAAAGCACAACAATTCAATTTTATGCCTGAATTTTCTGATATGAACATATCAACAATGATTGGTGGAATTTTCCCTCCAAAGAAAAAGACAAGAAAGATGTCTGTGCTCCGCGCAAAAGAGTGTCTTTTGGAAGAAGAAGCTGATAAACTTATTGACGATGAAAGCGTTTATCAAGAGGCAATAAGGCGTACCGAAGAAGAGGGAATTATCTTCATTGATGAGATGGACAAAATCATAGGCAAGGGTAGTACATCGGGACCAGATGTTTCAAGAGAGGGAGTTCAAAGAGATATACTTCCAATTGTTGAAGGTTGCACAGTTAGTACCAAATATGGAAATGTGAAAACTGATTTTATATTGTTTATAGCAGCAGGTGCTTTTCATGTTTCAAAAATTGAAGATATGATACCAGAACTTCAAGGAAGATTTCCAATCAGAGTTGAATTAAACAGTTTAACAAAAGATGATTTTGTTAAAATACTATCAACTCCAAAAAATGCAGTGACACTTCAATATGCAAGCCTATTAAAAGTTGATAACATTGACCTTGAATTTACCGATGATGCGCTTGATGAAATTGCTATTGTTGCTGAATATGAAAATGAAAATATGGAAAATCTCGGAGCAAGGCGATTGCATACAATTCTTGAAAAACTTTTGGAAGATGTATCATTCAATGCCAGCGGAGAATACCCACTTAGTAAGGTGACAATAGATAGGGCATATGTACAAAATATCTTCGGAAAACATAATAAAAATAGCGATTTAAAGAAATATATTATATAAGGAGTTAATTATGGAAATTTTAAACAAAGAAAATTTTAATGAAAAAGTATTGCAAAACAAAGGAACAGTACTTGTGGACTTTTTTGCAACATGGTGTGGACCATGCAAAATGCTTGCACCAGTTCTTGAACAGGTTGCACAAGACACAACTGCAAAAATTTATAAGGTCGACATTGATGAAAGCGAAGACCTCGCTAGGTCATACGGAATAATGGTTGTTCCAACAATGATAATTTTCAAAGATGGCAAACAAGTTGAAAAGTTTAGTGGTTATATGCAAAAAGACACTATACTTGCAAAAGTCAAAGCATATACCGAGTAAAGTTTCGGAGGCAACAACTGCCTCCTTTTTTATGCGGGTAAAATCATTAAAATATATTTAATTAAAAAATTAGTATTGATTTTTATTGGCTTAGATGTTATACTTATTAGCGATAAAAGGATTTTTTGTATGGATAGAAAAGTTTATTTAGATAATGCCTCAACAACATACATTTCAAGTGAGGTATTGAATGAAATGATGCCATGCTTTAATTCAATCTATGGCAACGCAAATAGTCTTCACAGCTTTGGTCGTGACGCTCAAGCTATGGTTGATAGAGCACGTGACAAAATCGCAAAAGCGATAAATGCAAATTCAAATGAATTGTATTTCACTTCTGGTGGAACAGAAGCTAATAACTGGGCAATTAAAGGTCTTGCACATGCAAATATGAGCAAAGGCAAACACATTATTGTTTCAAAAATTGAACACGAGTCAATTCTTCAAAGTTGCAAAGAACTTGAAAAAGAAGGATTTGAAGTCACTTATCTTAATGTTGATAGTGAAGGTCTTGTTAAAATCACAGAACTTTTGCACTACATAAGAAAAGATACAATCTTAGTTTCAATTATGGCTGCAAATAATGAAGTTGGAACAATTCAAAATTTAAAGGCAATTGCTTCAATAGTTCATGACAATGGTGCAATTTTTCATACCGATGCAGTTCAAGCACTTGGTCACTTAAAAATCGATGTTCAAGATATGGATATTGATGCAATGACAATAAATGCACACAAAATTCATGGTCCAAAAGGAATTGGTGCACTTTATCTTAAAAAAGGTATAAAAATTGAACCTTTGATTGTTGGTGGAAAACAAGAAGACGGTAAACGTGGTGGAACTTTAAATGTTCCAAGTATTGTTGGCTTTGGTAAGGCTGTTGAAATTGCGACAAGAGATCTTGTTCCAGTTAATCAAAAGTTAAAGACAATAAGAGATTATTTTGTAAGATCAGTAATGGAGAAAATTGATTACGTTAAATACAATGGTCATCCATATCAAAAAATCAACAACATAGTCAATTTCTCATTTGAACTTGTGGAAGGTGAAGCAGTTCTTATGATGCTTGATATGGAAGGAATTGCCGTATCAACAGGTTCTGCTTGTGAGACAGGTAGTGTTGAACCATCACATGTGCTTCTTGCTATGGGACTTAGCGAAAGCGAAGCAAGAAGCGCAATAAGATTTTCATTTAGCAAATCAACAACAAAAGATGACATTGATTACACAGTAGACACTTTGGTTAAAGTTATAGCAAAACTTAGGTCCATTTCTGCAGTAACAAAAACAGGGAGGGCAAAATAATGTATAATCAAAAAGTATTAGATATTTTCAGAAATCCATTAAACGCTGGCGGCTTACAGGGTGCAAATGGTGTTGCTAAAGTCACTAGTGAAAAATTTGGTGATGTTGTTAGAATTTATCTTAAAATAAATGAAAGTGAAGTTATTGAAAATGCACGATTTAAGGCTATGGGTTGCGTTGCAACAATAGTTATAAGCAATGTTCTTTGCGATTTAATCAAAGGCAAAACTTTGGAAGAAGCAAAATTAGTCACTGCTGAAGATGTTGTTGAAATACTCGGACAATTACCAGAAGAAAAAGTTTCTTTAATCGGTACAGTTTTTGAAGCCTTTCATGACGCAGTTGACGAGTATTATAAGCGCAAACAACGTGAACAAGAAGTAAATAATAAATAGTATAATAAAAACTTTTCTGCAAATAATACTTGCGGGAGGTTTTTTTATGAAAGATGGAATAATATGTGGCATTGTTATTGGTATGATTGCTGGTGCTCTTCTTTATAAGTATAACCCTCAGGCAAAAGAAATAGTAAATAAGACTGAGGACATGGTGAAAAAAGAAGTGAACAATATGACCAAAGAGCAAACTCCAAAGCAAACCAAGACATCTAAAAAAGGCTGACCTATAACACACCGTAGTGGTGTGTTATTTATTTTTGTAAAATATTTGACTATTTGTTAAAAACTAAAGTATAATAACAACGAGTTAAATTATGCAATATCAAAGAATTATGTGCTTAGATTATGGTGATGCAAGGATAGGGATTGCTTTTTCAGATCTTTTGGGACTAACAGCAAATCCACATTCTGTGCTTATTTCAAAAGGCATTGATTTTGATATTGCCTACCTAAGCAATTTGGCAAAACAAAACAATGTCAACTTGATTGTGATAGGTATGCCATACTCAATGGATGGTTCAGAAAATGAAAGAACAGCAGTAACAAAGGATTTTGGCAAAAAACTTGCTTTGGCGTCAAATATCAAGGTAGAATATGAAGACGAAAGATTGTCTTCGTATGAAGCAGAAGAAATTTTGCGTAAGCGCAAAGTTGAACCGTTGAAACGTAAAAAATATCTTGATATGTTATCTGCTGCGATAATTCTTGAAGACTATCTAAAAAACAAAAAAGGAGAATGATTATGGAAGAGAAAAAAGAATTAGGAATCATGGATATTTTACTTGATGAGGACAATGAAGATCCTATAACACTTTATGATGAAAATGATAAGGAAGTAAGATTTGATCAAGTTGCAATTATTCCAATAGACAATAAACTTTATGCAATATTAAAACCTATTGATCCAATGGAAGGCGTTGCTGATGATGAAGCGATAGTTTTTTATGTCAACGATGATGGTGATGGTGATGCAACACTTGAAATTGAAACTGATGAACCAACTGCAATTATGGTATTTGATGAATACTATAAACTTCTTGACAAGGCAGAAGGGAAAAAATAATAACAACATAAATAAATAGTATAATGTTGTGATTTTATGAATGAAAATAATTTTATGTAACATACTAAATCTGTCAAAGCACAAAAGCTTTGCGGAGGAGGTAAAACTATATGTTTGGAAGAAACAAATCTAGCCAAGGAGCATCTAGAACTAGAGATTGTTCAGGTAAAACAAACACAAACGTAGAAGCTGGCTCAGAAATGGGCAGAAAAAGCTCAAAGACATCAAAGTCAAGTAAAGCTAACAAATCTTCACGTGGTTAGTAAGTAGTTTTGCTGAAAAAAGGTGTTTAACATCAGTTAAGCATCTTTTTTATTGAAAAAATGACCCCCAAGGTAGTCGTCTTTTAGCATAATGACTAGTTTTTAATATGTGATTGTTTTTATAGAAATTTTCGGATAAGTTTTTGGATAAGTTTTTTTCACATTTTTGAACATTTGTTCTAAAATTTGTTATTTTAAAGAAAATATAAAAAAAGACTGAAAGCCTTTGTTTATAAAGCTTTCAGCCATTCGGGGATGGTGCCGGGAACCGGACTTGAACCGGTACGGAGTTTCCCCCGAGGGATTTTAAGTCCCTTGCGTCTGCCTATTCCGCCATCTCGGCATTGGAGGTGCCACCCAGATTTGAACTGGGGAATAAAGGTTTTGCAGACCTTGGCCTTACCACTTGGCGATGGCACCATCTAAAAAAATGGAGCGGAAGACGAGATTCGAACTCGCGACATTTGCCTTGGCAAGGCAACGCTCTACCACTGAGCCACTCCCGCATTATATATGATGATGTTTCAAATATTGTTCTTGATATCTTGTTGGTGGGAGTTATAGGACTCGAACCTATGACCCTCTGCTTGTAAGGCAGATGCTCTAGCCAACTGAGCTAAACTCCCAAAGTATCAAGCTTTTTAACTATACCAAATTTACTATACTGATGTCAACATATTTTTTTAAGTTTTTCAATTTTTTTAATGACAAATTAAAATTTATGATGTATGATAATTTTTGAGGTGAAGTGTGACAGATATAGAAATTGCAAAAAGTGTAAATTTAAAGAAGATTAAGAAAATAGCAAAAAAGCTAAAATATAAAAACGATATTATAAGTTACGGTCAGTACAAGGCAAAGCTTCCAATAGTTTATGGCAAAAGAAACGGTAAGGTGATTTTGGTGACCGCCATAAATCCAACCAAACTTGGTATTGGAAAAACCACAGTTGCTATTGGTCTTGCTGACGCTATAAAAAAATTAGGTAAAAAAGTTTGTTTGGCGTTAAGGGAACCATCATTAGGCCCTGTATTTGGAATAAAGGGCGGTGCTACTGGCGGTGGATATAGTCAAATTGCACCTATGGAAGATATAAATTTGCATTTTAATGGCGACTTTCACGCAATAACTTCTGCAAATAATTTACTTTGCAGTATGATAGATAATCACATATATCAAGGAAACCAACTTGATATTGATGTCAATAAAATTCTATTTCATAGATGCCTCGATTTAAACGATAGGGCATTAAGACAAGTAACTGTTGCTCAGGGCGCAAAAAATGGTGTTGAAAGACATGAACAGTTTACAATTACTGCTGCAAGTGAAATTATGGCTATTATGTGCCTTTGTCGTGATTTTAAAGACCTAAAATCGAGACTTGGAAACATTATGGTGGCACAAAACTTAAAGGGCCACCCAATTTATGCAAGAGATTTGCACGCAGAAGAGGGTATGGCAATTCTTTTGAAAGATGCAATTATG
>CALWTH010000022.1 GCA_944384405.1 uncultured Clostridia bacterium | reverse complement strand
AATGTACGCTTCGCTTTACATTTTGTCGGTACTTGCTTATAAGTTAATAATTATCAGTTAAATTTTTTAAAAATAGATAAGAGTAATGTTTATATATTAAAAAAAGTATAAAAGCAGGAGTTTAGTTCCCTAAATGACTGTTTTTGGGCGTTTTGCAGTAAACAAAGCAAGAAAAATTTTGCAAAATTTTTCGGTCACGCAGTTTTGCGACAGTCTGAAATCACCACAATATGGTGATTTTTTTTATTCAACTTTTTTCAAAAAAATGCTTTAATATATAATTATAGTATGTTATAATACTAATAGTATATTAAGGCTTTTTTTGTGCAATAATTTAAGCCTAATATTATTTACAGGAGAGAATATGGAACAAGAAGAATTAGACCTAACAAAAAGCGAAAAGTATGACCAGTCTGACATACAAGTTCTTGAAGGGCTTGAACCAGTTCGTAAGCGTCCAGGTATGTACATTGGTTCCACCGACGAGCGTGGACTTCATCACCTTGTCACCGAAGTTGTTGATAACAGTATTGATGAAGCACTTGCTGGATACTGCACGCAGATTGATGTCACACTAAACAATGACGGTTCTTGCACTGTTGCTGATAATGGTCGTGGTATTCCAACAGGAATTATTGAAAAAGAAGGGAAGAGTGCAGTTGAGGTTGTGCTTACAAAACTTCACGCAGGCGGAAAGTTCGGTGGCAGTGGTTACAAAATTTCAGGCGGACTTCATGGTGTTGGTGTGAGTTGCGTAAACGCACTTTCAAAGTGGCTTAAAGTTGATGTCTATCAAAACGGCTATCACTACTATATGCAGTTTACACGTGGTGTTGCAGATGCACCACTTAAAAAACTTGAAAAGTCAGATAGACGTGGGACAACTGTGACATTCCTTCCAGATGACACCATTTTTGAAACAGTTGAATTTGATTACGAAACAATTAAAAATCGTTTTCGTGAAATTGCCTTTTTGAACAAAGGAATTGTCATCACACTTACTGACAAGCGTGAAGGCAAAGAAAAGAGTGACACTTTTGAATTTAAGGGCGGAATAATTGAATTTGTTGAATTTTTGAACAAGAACAAAACCCCATTATTTCCACACCCAATATATTTCAACAAGTTCACCCCAACAAGTGAAGTTGAAGTTGCCTTTCAATACAACGATGGCTACAATGAGATAATTCACGCATATGCAAACAACATAAACACCGAAGAGGGCGGAACACACCTTGACGGCTTCAAAAAAGCGCTCACAAAAGTCATCAATGACTATGCACAAAAAAACAAGATATTGAAAGAAAGCGAAAAGCTTAGCGGTGAAGATTGTCGTGAAGGTATAACCGCCGTAATTTCAGTTAAACTTATGAATCCGCAGTTTGAAGGTCAAACAAAGACCAAACTTGGCAACAGTGAGATGCGTACAATTGTTGAAAAGGCAGTAACTGAAGGCTTTGGCGACTACTTGGAAGAAAATCCAAGCGAGGCAAGAGAACTTGTCTTGAAAAGTGTTACGGCACAAAGAGCACGTGAGGCTGCAAGACTTGCAAGAGAGTCAACAAGAAGAAAAGGAGTGCTTGAAAGCACAACGCTTCCGGGCAAACTTGCTGACTGCACAGAAAAAGATCCAACACATTGCGAAATATATCTTGTCGAGGGAGATTCGGCAGGTGGCAGTGCAAAACAAGGCAGAGATAGACGTTTTCAAGCCATACTTCCTCTTCGTGGTAAAATTCTTAATGTTGAAAAGGCAAGACTTAACCATATTCTTGAAAACAATGAAATTAAGAGTATGATAACCGCTTTCGGTGCAGGCATACATGATGATTTTGACGAAAGTAAACTTCGTTATGACAAAATCATTTGTATGACCGATGCCGATGTCGATGGTGCTCACATAAGAATACTTCTTTTAACATTTTTCTTTAGATTTATGCGACCACTCATTGAAAAAGGTCATGTGTATGCGGCTCAGCCACCACTATACAAACTCAATCGTGGCAAAGAAGAACTTTACTTTTATAGTGATGAAGAACTTGAAGCCAACCTTAACCAGTATGGCAGAAAGGGCATAACAATTCAGCGCTATAAAGGTCTTGGTGAAATGAATCCAGAACAACTTTGGGAAACGACAATGAATCCAGAGAATAGGGTACTTATTCAAATAACAATGAAAGACGCAGTTGAAGCTGATGCAATGTTCAATAAACTTATGGGCGAAGATGTTGACCTTAGACGTGAATTTATTGAACAAAATGCGAAACTCGTTGAAGATTTGGATGTATAAAGGTGAATTATGGAAGAAAAAAAACAATTACATGAGTTATTTAAAAATACAAAAGTTCGTCAAGTTGAAGCAACTGATGAACTAAAAAAATCTTTCATCTCGTATGCAATGGCTGTCAATGTTTCACGTGCAATACCAGATGTAAGAGATGGATTAAAGCCGGTTCATAGGCGTATTTTGTACTCCATGGGCGAACTTGGTAACTTTAGTGACAAGCCATACAAAAAGTGTGCAAGAATTGTCGGTGAAGTCATGGGTAAATATCACCCACATGGTGACAGTTCTGTCTATGATGCACTTGTTAGACTTGCTCAGGACTTCTCAATAAGATATCCACTAATTGATGGTCACGGAAACTTCGGTTCTGTTGACGGTGATAGCCCAGCGGCTATGCGTTACACTGAGGCAAGACTTAGCAAAATCGCTGAGTATATGCTTGAAGATATTGATAAAGAAACTGTTGATTTTTATCCAAACTTCGATGACACACTTATGCAACCACGTGTGCTCCCTGCAAAATTTCCTAACCTTTTGGTAAATGGTGCAGATGGTATTGCCGTTGGTATGGCAACCAACATTCCACCACACAACTTGACAGAAGTCATAAATGGCGTTCAGGCACTTATCAAAAATCCTGATATCACCATTGATGAACTTATGGACTACATTCCAGCACCAGACTTCCCAACAGGCGGAATAATTATGGGCAGAAATGCAGTTAGACTTGCCTACACAACAGGTCGTGGTGGCATAGTTGTTCGTGGTAAGGCAGAGATTGAAGAAACACCAAGCGGAAGGTATAGAATTGTCATAACCGAACTTCCATATGGTGTCAATAAAGCACGCTTTATCATGCAAATGGCAGATATGGTCAAGAATAAAAAACTTGAAGGCATATCCGACATAAAAGAAGAGTCAGACCGTGACGGACTTAGAGTTGTTGTCGACATCAAAAAAGATGCCAACGCTCAAGTTGTTTTGAACACTCTTTACAAAAAGACAATGCTTCAACAAAGCGAAGGCATAATCATGCTTGCACTTGTTGACGGCGAACCAAAAGTTTTGAACTTAAAGCAAATACTTTACTATTATCTTGAACATCAAAAAGATGTGCTCATAAGAAAGACAAAGTTTGACCTCAAAAAAGCCGAAGAGCGTATGCACATTGTCAGGGGCTTAAAAATTGCTCTTGCAAACATTGACGAAGTCATAAAGATAATAAAAGAAGCAGATGACAAAGAAGACGCCAAGACAAAACTTACAACAAATTTTGAACTTGACGACATTCAGGCAAATGCAATTCTTGATATGAAACTTAGCAAGCTTACAAGTTTGGAAGTTGAAAAACTCAACGAAGAATATGCAGAGCTTGAAAACTTGATAAATGAATTGAATTCAATTCTTCAAAGCGAACAAAAAGTGCTTTCAATCATATACGACAATTTGGAAGCAATAAAAAATCAGTTTGGCGATGCAAGAAAGACAGAGCTCAGCCACGATTCAAGTGACATAAACATAGCAGACCTTATCAAAAAAGAAGATGTTGTTGTGTCAATGACAAACCTTGGGTACATCAAGCGTATGAGCATGAGCGAATACAAAGCACAAAAGCGTGGTGGCGTCGGTGTCAGCGCACACAAGACAAAAGAAGAAGATTTTGTAAAAGACATATTCATAGTTAACACTCATGACGACCTTATGTTCTTTACAAACTTCGGAAAAGTTTACACCATAAAGGCATATGAAATACCAGAGGCACAGCGTCAAGCAAAGGGTAGGGCAATGATAAACCTTCTCCCACTTGCAACTGACGAAAAGGTAAGCACAATTATCCCACTTTCAGAAGACACAACTGGCAACTTGATAATTGCAACTAAAAATGGACTTATCAAAAAGACAAAACTTATAGAGTTTGCAAATATCAGAAAAAACGGTAAAATTGCAATAACCTTGGACGAGGGTGATGAAGTTGTCGATGTCAAGACATCATCTGGTGACGATGAAGTTCTTGTTGCGTCATCGTCAGGCAAGTGTTGCCGTTTCAGTGAACAAAAAGTTCGTGCAATGGGCAGACTTGCAAGGGGCGTCAAGTCAATCAGTCTTGACAGTGGTGAACATGTTGTTTCAATGACAGTCATCAAAAAAGGCGAAAGCGACGCACAAATAATCACAATTTCAGAATATGGCTACGGCAAACGCAACAAAGCATCAGATTTCAGACTCACATCTCGTGGAGCAAAAGGCGTACGTGCCGGCACATTTAATGAAAAGACAGGTAAACTTGTATGCTTAAAACAAGTTCACATTGACGATGACCTTATGATTATTGCCGACAACGGAGTCATCATCAGAACGCCAGTTAAAGACATCAGCTTGCTTTCTCGTGGAACTCAGGGCGTCAAAATTATGAAACTCAAAAATGACGCAAAAGTTGTTTGTTTGACAACAAGCGAACATGAAGAAGAGGAAGACGACGCTACTATTGATGAAGTCATTGAGCAAAATATCAAAAATAACGACGAAAATTCTGAAAAAAACAGTGAAAATGAGTAAAAATTAACAAAATTTTAATAATTTTTTGTATTTAGTTTAAAATAAAAATGAAAAAGGAGAAAAACTATGAAAAAAAATTATGATATGATACTCATAACACTCGCAGCACTTGGCTCGCTTGCCAGCCTTGTTGTGCTTATAATTTGCGTTAACGCACTCATTTCGTATGGTGCAACAAGTTTGCGAATTTGGGGTATTGTTGGAACAGTTATTGCGTTTGTAGTTTGTATGGCGCTTCTTGGTATGCTTGTATACTATTACCGTCAGCATCAAATGACTGCAAATGACGGAGAAAAAAGCGTTTTAGATGAATAAATCAATGTATCCACTTCTCATATTCACTTGTGCCTTTTGCATGGTGCTAAGTATAGTAATGATTGTGCTCTCGGCATTAGGCATACTGGTATCAAGTGATGAGATGGTGACAAGCATAGTGCTTTTTTCAATTTTGTTTTTTGTGTCTATGATTGCACTTGGTTTAATTATTACAATTAAACACTCAACGACAAACACAACTAAATACAAAAATGATAAAAAATAGATAATTTTAGCAATTACAAAAATCTCACCTAGTGTATTGTAGGTGAGATTTTTTTGCCTTTTATTGTCCAATAATTGCTATGGCGTCAAGGCAAAACCACCACTTTTCAAAAAACAATTTACATTTTTTTTTGTATGTGATATTATCTTGATGTCGTAGCGGCTGCTACAAAATCTTTTAGTTTAATATTGCTGGCGAAAGCATGCCTTTCGCCACAAAGGAGATATATGTTACAATTAGTGGATATCTGTTACTCTACAAAAGATAAACAGATTTTAAATAATGTCAATTTGACTTTCAAAGACGAAATAACAGTCATCACCGGTGCAAATGGTGCGGGGAAGTCAACACTTGCAAAAATTATTATGGGAATATTAAAGCCAACCAGTGGCAAAATTTTATATAACGGTCAGGACATAACAGACTTTTCAATAACAGAGCGTGCCAAAATGGGCATTGCCTTTGCTTTTCAACAACCAGTCAAATTCAAAGGACTAAGGGTTATGGACATGCTAAGGCTTGCATCAAAAGACAAAAAAGTGGCACTAAATAGTTATCTTGCACAGGTCGGACTTTGTGCAAAAGACTATCTTATGCGTGAACTTTCTGGGGACCTTAGTGGTGGAGAACTCAAACGCATTGAGATAGCAAGCGTGCTTGCACGAAATTGCAATGTCACCATTTTTGACGAACCAGAGGCAGGAATTGACCTTTGGAGTTTTTCAAATCTTGTTGGCACATTTAAAAGCTTTCAAGACCAAACAAAAGGCGCTTTGATTTTGATATCACATCAAGAAAAGATGATTGAACTTGCCGACACCATTATTGTTATGGCAGGTGGTAATGTCGAAAAAGTCGGAAGTCGCACCGAGATTTTGCCAACGCTTTCAATAAAGTCATGCAATGGCTGTGGAGGTAAGAGATGAATAACGAAGAACTTTTAAACATAGTCACAGATAGCGCAAAGTTTGACGGAGCGTATAACATAAGAATAAACGGTAAACTTTTCGATAGAAAAGTGAACGACAATGTCAATATTGTTTCAAAGCCAAACAATAGCGGAATAGATATATATATTAAAGACAACACAACTTCACAAACAATAGGAATACCAGTCATATTGACCAGTGGTGACATAACTGAAAAAGTGCTAAACGATTTTCATATCGGCAAAGATTGTGATGTTACAATCATTGCAGGGTGTGGAATAGATAACTGTTCAAGTTGCACAAGCCAGCATGACGGCATACACACTTTTTATGTTGGAGAGAATAGCAAAGTCAAGTACATTGAACGCCATTATGGGCATGGCGAGGGCAGTGGACAAAGAGTTATGAACCCTGAAACAGTATTGCACCTTCAAAAAAATAGCAAAATGGAGATGATAACCACTCAGATTGAAGGTGTAGATAGCACTATTAGAAAGACCACTGCTGATCTTATGGACGGCGCAAATCTAGTCGTTACCGAAAAGGTACTGACCAGTAATAACCAAACGGCAACAAGCATTTTTGATGTGGACCTAAACGGCAAAAATTCAAAAGCAAAGCTCACATCTCGTGTCGTTGCAAAAGACAATTCACATCAAGATTTTTATTCAAATGTCAAGGGCAACAACGATTGTTATGCTCATGTCGAGTGTGATGCAATCATTGTAGGTAATGCAAAAGTTGGTTCAACTCCAAAAATTGTTGCAAATCACCCAGATGCGTCACTTGTACACGAGGCGACAATAGGTAAAATTGCAGGGGAGCAACTTTTGAAACTTCTCTCACTTGGGCTTGATGAGAAAGAGGCAGAAAGCGTGATAATTGACGGCTTCCTAAAATAGACAAAATTAGGGAAAAAGGCTTCAAATAGCGGTGTGAAGAAACCTTCGAGTACAGAGTACACTCAGGTTTGCTTCGCACCATTCTTTTTTGCCTTTTTCTCCTACTTTTGTCTATTTTACTTAAAAGTCTTTGCCGAGCCTCGTCTTCGCCTCACAATTTTGTGTTTTTTAATATAAACCAGTGGCAAGTACACTCAGACCTTCGCACCGTTCTTTTTTGCCTTTTTCTCCTACTTTTGTCTATTTTGTTTCGCGTTACAAACTTAATCCGCTTTTTCTATTACTATCTTTTTTTGTTTTTTCTTTCAATAAAAAAACTTTCCAAACAAAAGGAAAGTTTTAATTATTGTTATCATGTTTTTTCCATATCTTTATAATAAAATCAAAAGTTAAATCAATATTGTCTATATTATTAAGTTTTTCTTTATCATTTTGAGATGTTTTAAAAGCATAAGGTGTCATATTAAATAATTGTACTAAATCATTATGCTTGACATTACACTTGTATGTTAGTTCATGTTCAAAAATACATTGTGCATCAAACTTTTTAATATCTATTCTATTATAGTGTATTTTTTCATATAAACACTGTTTTAGTTCCAGAAGGTGCAATGTGCCTGGGATTACTTCGACTATTATTCCATTATTTTTTAAAACTCGCATAAATTCATCATTTGCCTTTGGTGCAAAAATATTTAAAATACAATCTATTGAATTTGACTTTATAGGCAAGTTAAATATTGAAGTCACTAAAAATTCAATATCTTTGTATTTTTTTGCTGCTTCTTTTATGGCAAATTTTGATATGTCAACTCCGATTTTTTGAGAGCCACATCTGATATTAGAAATGTAATATCCTGTGCCACATCCCGCATCAAGTATTACACTGTTTGAATTGCACATCTTGCTAACTATTTTTGAAATTTCATTTGATAGGGGAATAAAAAAACCATTATTTAAAAAGTTTTGTCTTGCAATGACGGCTTCTTTATTATCTCCCGGATCGTGCGTCTTTTTATGATTTACTAATAAAAGATTTATGTATCCCTCTTTTGATATATCAAAACTGTGTCCAAGTTTGCATGATACAAAATTTGAGTTTCGAGTTAATTCATCTTTACAAATGGGACATATCAAAACATTATTTTTCATAATTTTTATAATATATTTATTAACATTCAGTGTCAAATAAAAAAACAGCCTAGAATCTAGACTGATCTTTGGTGATCCCAAGCAGAATCGAACTGCTCACTCCGCCGTGAAAGGGCGGTGTCTTAACCGATTGACCATGGGACCATCTGTGGTGGCGATGAGTAGGCTCGAACCACTGACCTTGCGGGTATGAACCGCACGCTCTAGCCAACTGAGCTACATCGCCAAATATTTCCTTGCCACGATATGTGACTTTGCTATTATACGGCAACAGTCGTATTTTGTCAACAAAAAAATTATTATTATTTTTTTTTATTATAAACTTTAAACAAAGTGTGAACGGTGTTTGTTTTTATTTGTGTTTTTTTTAAATTGTACTATACTTAAAATATGGTTACATTATTAATATTAGACGGTTTTGGTCTTAGTGACAAAACATATGGAAACGCAATTAAACTTGCAGGCACTCCAAACTTGGACAAGCTTAACATTTATCCACACGCAACACTTTGTGCAAGTGGTGAGTGTGTGGGGCTTGAAAAAGGACAAATGGGCAACAGTGAAGTGGGACACTTGAACCTTGGCGCAGGAAGAATTGTTTATCAGGATTTGCCTAGAATAAACAACTCCATAAAAAGTGGCGAGTTTTTTGAAAACACTGCATTTAAAAAAGTCATAAATCATGTGCTTTCACATAATTCAACACTACATTTAATGGGGCTTTTGTCTGACGGTGGTGTACATTCTCACATGAATCACCTTTATGCTCTTGTGGATATGGCGCATAATGCTGGGGTGGAAGATATTTGTATTCACTGCTTTATGGACGGCCGTGACACGCTTAGAGACAGCGGAATTATGTTCGTTAAAGAACTTGAACAAAAAATTTCGGGCAAAGCAAAAATCTGCACGCTTTGTGGCAGGGTGTATGCAATGGATCGTGAAAAAAGATGGGATAGGGTGGAAAAAGCATATGATATGCTCGCACTTGGCCATGCAGAAAATTACTATCAAAACGCACAAAGTGCACTTAAACAAAGTTATAGCGATGGTGTGTTTGATGAGTTTGTTGAGCCAACCATAATAGGCAGAGCAAAGACAATAGATAGTTTTGACGGCGTGATATACTTCAACTTTCGTACCGATAGGGCAAGGGAACTTACGCAGGCTTTCACTGACACATCTTTTGATAAGTTTGAAACAAAGCACATTCACGACCTTATGTTTTGCACAATGACTGAATATGACGCCACATTCAAAAATGTTATTGTCGCCTTCCCACCTGAGAAAATTGAAGACAACTTGTCCGAAGTAATCTCAAAAGCAGGGCTTAAACAGTTTCACACAAGCGAGACAACGAAGTATGCCCATGTCACATTTTTCTTTAATGGTGGAATTGAAAAGGCATATGAAGGTGAAGATAGAAAACTAATTGAAAGCGAAAATGTCCAGGACTTTTCAAAGACGCCAAAGATGAAAGCTTTTGAAATAACTGATGAAGTACTATCGGCAATTGCGTCAAAAAAATACGACTTTATCCTCGTAAATCTCTCAAATGCCGATATGCTTGGTCACACTGGCAACATTGAGGCAACAAAAATAGCCATAACAGCACTTGACAAATGTGCCTATGCAATAGCACTTGCCTCACTTATGGCAGGGGGAGATTTAATTATCACCGCAGACCATGGCAACGCCGAAACAATGCTTGACGAAAAGGGCAACATAATTACAAGCCACACAACAAACCCAGTACCTGTTTGGCTTGTGAGTGAAAAATATAAAGATGTTAAGCTCAGTGACGGCAAACTTTGCAATGTTGCACCAACAGTGCTTAAACTTTTAAATATAGAAATACCACCAACGATGGGAAAGCCATTGTTTTGATAGGTTTGACAAGCATACATCTTGCGTTAAATTTTAATATATTCGCAAAAAACCACAACTTATGCTATACATTTTCTCAAAAAGCATAAAATTGTGTAAAAAATTTATTGTATTCGTTTGACTTAAAATTTTGATACTGCTATTCTTATATTGAAATTGAGTTAATTCAATTTCAACGCACTTTTACATATAAATATGGGGTCATCTAATAAAGAATTAGACGAACGCAAAATTGTGGGTGTCTGCGTCGTTTACTGTCGGGCAACCCTCACACAGTCACGTACCTTTGTACGCTCGTGCGTGAGGGTACCCGCCGAGCCTAGCATCCACCTCACAATTTTGCGTTCGTCGAACTATAACTTCCGTTTGTTAAGTGATACATACGCCTCACAATTTTGCGTTCGTCAGCAATTATCTAATTTCCGTTTGTTAAAAGTTATACAATTTTGCGTTCGTCGAACAATTATCTAATGGCAAATGTAAACAATTTGTTAGGGTGCCTAAATATTGGGGCCCCCAAAAAGTAAAGACACTTTTTGGGGAGAGGAGAAACGGAGCGTAAAGCAAATATTTGTTGTAATTCTTACTAGATGGGCTTACGAGTTTCGAAACAAGAAATGCACTGCATTTCTTCATTAGAGTCACGGCAAAATCGCCAACGAAGTGCGATTTTCGTTTGGCCGTGAGAAAAAGGCAAAAACAAACGTCAAGCACTACCTTTCGCAAGACTTTGCGAAAGTGTGCCGAGAGTGCAGTTAATTCTTACTAGATGAGCTTGCAAGTTTTGAAACAAGAAATGCACTGCATTTCTTCCCCTAAGTCACGGCAAAATCGCCAACGAAGTGCGATTTTCGTTTGGCCGTGAGAAAGAGGCAAAAACAAACATCAAGCACTACCTTTCGCAAGACTTTGCGAAAGTGTGCCGAGAGTGCAGTTAATTCTTACTAGATGAGCTTGCAAGTTTTGAAACAAGAAATGCACTGCATTTCTTCATTAGAGTCACGGCAAAATCGCCAACGAAGTGCGATTTTCGTTTGGCCGTGAGAAAGAGGCAAAAACAAACATCAAGCACTATCTTTCGCAAAACCTTGCGAAAGTGTGCCGAGAGTGCAGTTTTTGCCGTAAGTTCGGTATATATGTCCTGCATGGAATTGTCGCCAAATTTCATACATGACATCAATATATACAAAAAAATTTTCATAATAGGAGAGAGAATATGAAAAGAAAATTTAAATTATTTGCAACAGTAGCATCA
>CALWTH010000021.1 GCA_944384405.1 uncultured Clostridia bacterium | reverse complement strand
GGTGAGTAAGAATTAAATTTTTGTCCTTTACTAGCCATAAAAATACCTCCTATGATAATTGTATCATAGGAGGCACTTTTATTAAAGTGGTTTTTATTTTTGCGGAGCAAAAATTGGGTTCACTTCATTAATTTCGTGTTTTTTTTAGTAAATGTATATCAAGATTAGTCAAGAATAAGACAAAAATCTAGTATTGACAATTGTATTTTATCACTTTATAATTTTTATAAAGGAAATTCCAATGTTTAATTTTTTTAGCAAAAACAAAAACGAAAAAGAAATAAAAGACAGTGATGTAAAGTCTAATATTATGAGTACAAAGCAGACAGATGAACAGCCAAAATCTTTTAAAATACCATCACAAATAAGCCCATTAAAAAAAGTATCTGATAACACAAAAAATTCTTGTGAAGAACCCCAAAAGTTTAAAGAGAAAAAACAGTTCAACGCAGATAATACCCCAGCACAAGAATTGTCCATTGAAGAAATTAGAAATAGAGTAATAAAAAAAGCAAATGAAATATTAAAGCAATTAAATATTGACACAACAAACAAAAATAATTTGCCCGATGACTTTTCAAAACAGTTCAATCTTGATAGAAATTATATGAATGCTTTTAAAATTTTTAAATATTTAGTTACCAATTCCGAATATGATAAAAATAAACTTTGGGAAAAGCAAAAAGATTTGAAAAACGGGTTACCTTTTGATGATGTTGTGCTTAAAGAGATATACAGATGTATTTGTGAACAAAAAACAGTTTGCACGGGCTATACAAGTGCTATGGTATACCTACTTAACAAAATTGGTATCCCCGCCTCACAAGAATCAATTGCCCCACCTAGCGACGACAAAAGATTGTACCACGCAATTGTTGTGTTTATGGCAAATGGCGAAGAAAAAATTTGTGACCCAACTTTGGCTAAGATGCTATTAACCTCTGGAAATATTAAAAAAGTCACTTTAAATCAGTTTACTTATTCAAGAGATGTATATTTTGGTAAAATTCGCCCATCTTGGAAAACTAATGCAAAGTTTAGCAATGTTGATATAGAAAATACGACTACTTGGTATACTTTGAATTTTTAAAAGTGTTTATCTGATATCGTTTTGCTTTCTTAGTTTTGCAATCTCGTCACGAAGTGTTATTGCAGTTTCAAAATCAAGTTGCTTGCTTGCTACATTCATAAGTCCTTTAAGTCTTTCAATCTCGCTTGCAACATCTTTCTTATTCTTCTTCCTATCTTTTGGCGCTTGGGTTATCTCAAGCGTATTTTTTATGTCTTTCTTTATTGTCTTTGGTGTTATGTTATGGTCAATATTGTACTGATTTTGAATTGTTCGCCTACGCATAGTTTCGTCAATGGCACGTTTCATACTGTCCGTCATCTGATCGGCGTATAATATTACCTTACCCTCACTGTTTCTGCTTGCACGACCTATCGTCTGAATGAGTGCTCCTTCACTTCTAAGGAAGCCTTCTTTGTCGGCATCAAGTATGCAAACGAGTTCAACTTCTGGTAGGTCAAGTCCTTCACGAAGAAGATTTATTCCCACCAAGACGTCAAAGTCACCACGGCGAAGTCCGTTTAATATGTCAATGCGCTCCATAGTGTCTATCTCGCTATGAAGATATCTAACCTTTATTTTTCTCTCACTCAAAAACTCAGTCAAATTTTCTGCCATTTTTTTGGTGAGTGTTGTGATTAGTACTCTGTTACCTTTTGCAACAACTTTTTTAATCTCGTTTATTATGTCTTCAATCTGCCCTGCCGTCTTTCTCACTTCAATGTATGGATCAAGTAGGCCGGTTGGACGAATAAGTTGTTCCACAACATCGCTTGCATGCTCTTTTTCGTATGGTCCTGGCGTTGCAGAAACAAACATCACTTGACCAAGTCTTTGTTCAAACTCGTCAAATTTAAGTGGCCTATTGTCAAACGCTGAAGGAAGTCTGAAACCATATTCAACAAGACTTGTCTTTCTTGCCCTATCTCCGTTATACATAGCACGGATTTGTGGTATTGTCATATGGCTTTCGTCAATAAATGTAACAAATCCCTTTGGAAAGTAGTCAATGAGAGTAAAAGGTGGCTCGCCCGGCTTTCTGCCGTCAAAATATCTTGAATAATTTTCAATCCCACTTGTGTAGCCCACTTCACGCATCATCTCGACATCATAACTTGTCCTTTCTTTTATTCTTTGCGCCTCAATGAGTTTGTCTTGTGACTTAAAATACTCAACTCTCTCATCTCTGTCATGTTCAATTTGACTAAGCGCAAGCTTCAACTTCTCGCTCCCAACGGCATAGTGTGTTGCGGGATAAATAGCAACATGCTTAAGATCATAAAGCACATTGCCTGTTGTCACATCAAACTCGCAAATTCTGTCAACTTCATCACCAAAAAACTCAATTCTTATGGCATGCTCACTGTTGCCTGCTGGAAAGACCTCTAGTACATCACCTTTTGCCCGAAATGTTGAACGGTGAAAGTCTATGTCACTTCGCATATACTGAATTCCGACAAGTTTGTCAATCACACTATCTCGCGAAATCTCGTCGCCCACCCTTATTGACACTTGCAAGTTGAAATATTCCTCAGGGCTACCAAGTCCATATATGCAAGAAACTGATGCGACAACGATTGTGTCACTTCTCTCCATGAGCGATGCCGTTGCACTGTTACGAAGTTTATCTATCTCGTCATTTATTGACATATCTTTTTCAATATATGTGTCAGTTGAAACAATGTATGCTTCCGGCTGATAATAGTCATAATATGACACAAAAAACTCCACACGGTTGTGCGGAAAAAACTCTCTAAGTTCGTTGCATAGCTGCGCAGCAAGCGTCTTGTTGTGAGCAATGACAAGTGTTGGACGGTTAAGACGTGCAATAACATTTGCCATTGTGAAAGTCTTACCACTTCCCGTCACTCCCAAAAGTATTTGCGACTTTTCTCCTGCCTCAAAATTTTCAACAAGTTTTTCTATGGCTTGTCCTTGGTCGCCTGCCGGCTTGAATTTAGATACAAGTTCAAATTTTCTTTGTTCCATTACTTTTTAAATATTGCTTTCAACAAAAGTCCCAAAATAAAACTCACTACTGTCAAAATCACCGTTCTGGCAACAAGCCACAAAAGTTCTCTGTGCTGTTTTTTTAGGTCTTTTTTGAAAGTCAGTCCTTTGTTTTTTAAATTTACACAATAATAATAACCTTTTTTGCTATCAGACACAACAAAATCTAAGTAATTATCTTTTGAAAGTGAAATCATAATGTCATCAAGTTCTGCGAGTGAGATGACAAACTTTTTTGAAACAAACTGAGCAATATCTTGTGTGGGAATAAGATATGTCTTTTTGTCATGACATATCTCACCAAGATACAAAAGAACAAGTTTTTCTTTTTTGTCAAGCATACCACCCTACACCAAAATATTATAAAAAAGTGTACCCAAAAAGGCACCAATAAATGCAAAAACAAACACAAAAATGACAAACAAAATCACTTCAAGTTTGATTTTCTTTGTCGACTTTTTACTACTTTTCTCTTCTTCAAACAAGTTTTTTGCACTTTTGGTTGCACAAAGGCAATATTTTTTATCATCTTTGAACTTTATGTCGACATATCCAAGTGCATCAAGATGAGATAATATTTCGTCAAAATCAAACTTTCTTTTTGGATATCTTTTTTTAAAAAAATCTTCAAAGTCATCAATATCAATAACTTTGTAACTACCTTTGCACTGACTCAAAACATATGATAGCATCAATCTTTCTTTTTCATCTATCATACTGCTATTATTTGAAAAAATTTAGAATTTATGTAATTTGTATATTTGCAAAAATATTCAACATGATTTCAGCATCACAAATTGTTTTCTTAAAATTATTATAAAAATTAGGCATAGCCTAATTATCAAGTAAAATTAGGTAATATCTAATAAAATTTATTAAAATGAAAACAATAGATAATGTGGAATTAGAAAATAAGATATCTGAAAACTTAAAAAGAGAAGTTGAGCTTTGTGGCAAGCCAAAAAGCGTGATTGCTGACGAGCTTGGCATTTCAAGACCAACATTGTCGCAATATCTTTCGGGGAGAGTTTTGCCGTCACTTCCCACTTTTGCAAAACTTTGTAAAATTATAGACTGCTCTGCCGATGAGATTTTGAGGGAAATAAAAAAGAAAAAACTCGTAAATATGAAGTGCACCCCATAATTACAAGTTTTTTATTGTTTATATTTTAATTTTCGCTTTCAGGCAAAACAAATTCCCCAAAAGTTAAATTATAGTCGCCGTCAGTGATTTCAAGTTCGCCAATTGAGCCAACTGCCTTTAAATCAACTTCGCAAGACTTTATAAAGTCAGCAAAGCGAGAAGATATTTTAAGATCTTTAATAAATGTCTTTAATGAGATTTTGTTTTCACTTTTGAACTGACGAATTTGTGAAACTATTTGCATAACTTCTTCGCCACGCTTTAAAAATTCTTCATCAATATCATCACCTAGGTTCAAATATCCCGAAATGTGAATTGAAGTCATATTTTCTTTTTCAGCGAAGTAGTCCATATATATTTCTTCCGTAAGGTGTGGAAGATAAACTGAAAACATTTTAAGCATACCAAGAAGAACATGATAGCATGTGTACTTTGCACTCTCTGTCCCCTGTTCGCCATATATGTCTGGGTTGTAAAGTCTACGCTTAACAAGTTCAATATAGTCATCACAAAATCCCCAAAATAGTTTTTCAACTTCACTGAGCGCCAAAGATATTTCATATCTATCCAAATTCTTTTGGAATGACTTGAATACCTTTTTGTATTTTTCTATCATCCACTTATCCATTGGCAAAAGTTCAACACTTTTTGGTGTGTAGTCATACAAAAATGAAAGCACAAACTTTGAAGCGTTCCAAATTTTGTTTGTCAATTTTTTACCAGCATCAAAACTATCAAGCGAGAAGCAACTATCTTTTCCAAGTGAAAGGTTGTTTGCCCAATATCTTGTGACATCGGCACTATACTGTGCAATTATATCCTGAGGCGAATTTTTGTTATTGCCACTTTTTTTAGAAAGTTTTGTCCCGTCAGGACTTGTGACATATCCTGATATCATAACATCTTTCCAAGGAAGTTTTCCAAAATGATAAAGGTTCTTAACAACAGTGTAAAAGTCCCAAACACGAATGTTGTCATGAGCGTTTGGACGAAGATTCATAGGAATCATATCATCACTAAGACCTTTATGTGTCACAATATCGGTTGAAATTTGTGGTGTCAAACTGCTTGTTGCCCATGTGTCCATAACATCATGTTCTGGCTCAAAGTCTGCACATCCGCAATTTTCGCATACGCCCTTTGGCTTTGTGCTTCGTGGGTTGACGGGAAGTTCATCTTCACTTGCCATATGGACATGACCACAATTTTTGCAATACCATACTGGGAAAGGCACACCATAATATCTTTGACGAGATATGCACCAATTCCACTGCAAGTTTTGGACCCAGTTTGTAAATCTTGAACGCATATTTTCAGGGTGCCATGCAAGACCTTCACTTGCCTTTAATATTTCATCTTTGTGTGAAAGTACATCAATAAACCATTGCTTTTTAACAATTATCTCAATAGGTGTTCCACATCTTTCGTGTGTTGAAACTGCGTGAGTGAGATTTTCTTGTTTGACAAGAAGTCCAATCTCTTTAAGTTTTTCAATGATTGCAAGGCGAGCCTGCTTTATCTTCATTCCTTCAAATTCGCCTGCAAGGGCAGTCATGCGTCCAGCACTGTTAAATGCTTCTTTGATTGGAAGATTATATTTTCTTTGCCACTCTTTATCAACGTTGTCACCAAACGTACAACACATAACAACGCCACTACCCTTTTCCATATCGACAAGGTCATCGCAGATAACAGGAACGGTGAAGTTAAAGTATGGCACAACCAAGTTTTTGCCTTTTAGGTGTGCGTTTTTCTTGTCGTCTGGGTGAATAAACACACAGTCGCACGCAGGGAGCATCTCTGGCCTCGTTGTCGCCACAATCACATATTCGTCACTATTTTCAACATAAAACTTTATGTAGTTGAAAGTGCTTTCAAGGTCAGCGTTTTCAAGCTCACTTTGTGCAACTGCCGTCTGACATTCTGTGCACCAAAGTGCTGGCGCTTCTGCATGATAGATATATCCCTTTTTATAAAGTTCCAAAAATGACTTTTGAGAAATTTTTTGTGTACGCTTTGAAATTGATGAGTAGTTTTCTTTCAAATTGCATGAAAAACCAGCACTTTTGTATAGCGCGTGAAATTCTTTTTCAAGTTCGCTTGTTGTTTTTAAACATAGGTCAATAAACTCTTCAAGTGGCATATCATGCGCCTTTTTGTTGTACTTTTTCTCAACATAGCGCTCAGTTGGAAGACCGTTGTCATCAAAGCCAAGTGGGAAATAAACATTCTCACCTTTCATTCTGTGATGTCTTGCAACTGTTTCAATGTGCATATATGATGACAAATGCCCCATATGAATTTTGCCGTTGACTGTTGGTGGTGGCGTGTCTATTGAATAAACTTTTTTGTCACTGTTTTTGTCAAAATCATAAATTCCTTTTTCTTGCCAATAGTCTTGCCATTTCTTTTCTTTTTCTGTGAAGTTATACTTTTTGTCTAGCACTGTTTTGCTCCTTAAAATATTTACATTTGATATTATATCAACTTATTAAATATTGTCAAACAGTTTGTTAAAGCACATTATTTATTTATAAAAAGAACGCCAAGCGTGTTTGGTCCACAGTGTGAAGATATAGTTGCACCCGCTCTGGTCACAAAAATATTTTCAAAACCTGCGTTTTTTAATTTTTTCTTTGCGTAGCCTATTATATCATCACTTGCGGTAGTATATGTGAAAAATACAACATCATTATCTCTTACAGGAAACTGAGAAAGTGTGTCATCTATATATTTTTTTGCACAACTACTAAAATTGCCGATATATTTTTTGCCAACCTGCATAGCGCCGTCTTTGACCAAAATTTGTGGCTTGATTCGAAGAAGATTGGCACCAAACTTGCTTAGTGCACTGCAACGCCCTCCCTTATACAAGTAATCAAGTTTGTCCAAAACGAAACTTGCCTGAACATTTCTTCTTAAATTTTCAAGTCCTTTGACTATATCTATAGCGCTCTTGCCGTCCCTTGCCCAAATTGACGCCTTTATTGCCAAAAGTGCTATTCCTGTTGAAAGGCTTAAACTATCTATGACATACACGTTTTTTAATCGACTCGCAACCTTTTGTGCGTTTTGAAAAGCACTGCTAATCTTTGACGAAAGCGAAATATGCACCACTGCTTCATAACTTTCAAGCAAACTATTAAAGTGCTCCTCATACTGATACTCATTCACTGCACTTGTCATTGGCAAAATTTTATTCATGGTTACAAACTTAAAAATCTCACCGCAATCGATTTTTCCATCAAAATAATCTTTGTCACCCATAATTACTGTAAAAGGTACTGTTTTTATATCAAATTTATTGAGTAAATCTTCTGGCATATCAATTGTACTTTCTGCTGAAATTGCTATCATAACTCCTCCTAAGCACTTTAATTCTACACTTGTTTTGTCAGAATTTCATTCTAAATAAACAAATCTTCCTCTCTTATTTAATTTTAACTAATAGAATATGAAAAAACAACTCTACTCACAGTAGAATTATTTACTTTTATATCAAAATATGATATATTGCCTATATGGAAAATTTAGAAAACATAATTGCTGAAAACATTGTAAAAAATCGCAAGCGGCAAAAACTCACACAAGCCGAGCTTGGCGAAAAACTTAATTTTAGTGACAAGTCTGTGTCAAAATGGGAAAAAGGCGAATCATTACCTGATATAGTGACACTGCAAAAAATGTGTGAAATTTTTAATATCACATTGAATGACTTGACCTCAAAAGACGCACCAGTAATGGCAAAACAAAAAAGTTCAAAACATCTGTTAATCACACTCCTTTCTTCTGGACTTGTTTGGCTTGTTGCAACAACTGTATTTGTCTTTTTGTTGCTTTTTACAAGCCTATCAAAAACTTGGCTATGCTTTATTTACGCATTGCCCGTTATGTCAATTGTGCTTATTGTATTTAGTTGCCTCTGGTCAAAAAATATATGGCAATTTTTAGAATCAACACTGCTTATCTGGACTTCCCTTGTGTCACTATGCTTAACAATATCAAACATCTGGCAAATACTTTTAATAGGTGCACCACTACAAATATTACTTATATTATTGTTTTTCTTAAAAGTTAGAAACATTAAAAGGTAATAATTTATCACCTCTTCAAAGCATATAGCAACTTGTTCAATAAAAACATTTTTTAACTTATATATTCAAAAACTGACAAAATATAAAAAAAGGGAAAATGCCTTCAAAAAACTCTTGACAAACACAAATAATTTGTAATATACTCACATAGTAACGCGGTGGCATCAGTCACTTCGTTACACCCCCCTTAATATATTGTTTTGCCAAGTACAAAACTTAATATGTAGACAAAGAAAAGTCTATAACACTAAGCCGAAAAAGTGTAGCTCAGCCGGCTTTGGCACCACCCTGCTGCCGAGCGAAGCGAACGCCAACCACGCGCATACTTTCTTGATGGGTGGTTATAAGGTGGCTCCACCTTATCTGGGTGGCAATAAATAATAGACAAAGAAAAGTCTATAACACTAAGCCGATGGATTGTAGCTCAGCCGGTTAG
Organism: uncultured Clostridia bacterium; assembly: GCA_944384405.1. Lineage (GTDB taxonomy): Bacteria > Bacillota > Clostridia > Christensenellales > UBA1242 > UBA5893. The sequence continues at coordinate 204 of CALWTH010000021.1, read as the reverse complement.
AGCACCACCCTGATAAGGTGGGGGTCGGTGGTTCGAGTCCACTCAATCCAACCACTAAAACCCCGATAATATCGGGGTTTTTATTATGTTTTCATAACGAAATTTTTGACATCAATTACTGCATTTTTTGACATCAAATATTTTTTCATTAAAATTAAGCAATAAAAAAGACCGAAAGTGTGAAATTTTTACTTTCGGTCTAAT
>CALWTH010000020.1 GCA_944384405.1 uncultured Clostridia bacterium | reverse complement strand
TTTCATAAATTGGGGTAAACATACCGATAAAAACAAAAATACATATACAGTTGTTCGTAAACTAAACTGGAAAGGTCTCTTGACAATTAGTATTGTCTGCTTAGTGTGGACACTTGTTGTAGGTTATTTAGTAGCAGCCTATGGCCCTGAAACAGATTTTTATAGCAGTGTACTTATTGAACAGATAATTGCATATTTGGATGCTTGTGTTACGGCACTTGGCGTTGCAAATGGCGTACTATTATTCTTTAGATACAAAGAAAACTGGCTTGTGTGGCTTGCAGCGGTAGTTTTAGAAACGGCAATAGTGATTATGTCACAACAATGGATATATCTTGTGCTTCAAGTTGGATATCTTTTCAATACAGTGTATGGTTATATCAAATGGACAAGGTATATCGATAATAACAACACAAAAAGTAAAAAAATTCAACAAACTCCTCAAATTGAAGAGAATAAATAATAAACTGTAAAAACGCTTGATATTTTTTTAGTTATGCTTTATAATAGCTAAACTAAATCAAGTTTTTTTGTTAATATGGGAGCGCTATGATATTCAAAAACTCACTTAAATTGCTAGTCGCTAACTTTTCTGTTTTTTGGAAGTTGCTTTTATACAAATTGGTTGCAATCGCACTTTGCACTTTGCTTTTGATTCCTGCGTTTAACGCGTGGGGCGAAGCACTTGAAAGTGTGGGCTTTGTTGATATTTTAGTTGACTTTTCAACAAAAACTGTTTTTGTCAATGTGTCCTCAATCATAAAAAGCTTGTTTATAGTTGTCGAAACGTTTTTAGACGCACTAGTTGCACTTTATTCAATCAACGCTTTTATGCTATTTTATAGTGCTTTTGTTGTGCTCATCGTTTTGCCATTTTTGTTTGGTCTTTCAGCAATACCATGTGGCGAAGGGCTTTACTCATATATGGCAAGTTTAACAAAATCAAGTTTCATGGCAAACTTCGTGTCTAAACTTGGTAAAAGTTGTGTTTATTCAATTATTCGCACACTAATTTTGTTGCCATTTTTGGCAGTGTTTTTGACTGGAGCATATTATTTGCTTTCTTTAAGCACCATCGGTGGAATAATTCAAGTAATTTTGCCAATAATTTTTGTGCTGTATATTGTGCTACTTTTATCACTTTACACCACTTTTATGTCAGGCTTTATGCCAGCAAGTGTGGCGTTCAATGTTTCACCAGTAAGCACTTTTTCAAAAGGTTTAAAAGCAGTTTCGAGAATGTTTTTAAGAGTTTTTTCAAGTATTTTTGTGATATTTTTCTTCACAACACTTTTAACATTCATGATGACATCATTTTCACTAATTGCACTTATTCCACTCGCATCAGTGGCAATAATTATGCTTGAAATGGTGATGTTTTTTGAAAGTCAGGGCAATAGATATTATGTTGACCTTGATTCAATCGTGTCGCCACGCAAACTTGAACAGTGCGATAAGTTTAGTAAAGTTAAAAATATCATATAAATAAAATAAAAAATTTCTAAATGGTTATAGCAAGAGTTATCTTGTAATTTTTTAAGTTAAAAAAGGAGAATTTATGGAACAAAAAACTAGTGACGATAAAATTTTAGAGCAGTTAAATACAGTGCTTGGTACACGTCACAAAAATCAATCAAAAATTCATTTGCAAAGGAAAGTGAAAAAAGACGCAAAAATTGAAAGCCAAAACACAGAAAAGCCACAAAATGATGATACTATGCAAAATTCGGACATTCTTACTCCAAGGGTAGTCAAACGTCCAGACAAATCACCAAAAGTCAAAATAACATTTCTTGGTGGTGTGGGTGAGATTGGTAAAAATATGACAGCCATTGAATATGGTGATGAGATGATAGTTGTTGACTGCGGAATGAGTTTCCCAGACGATGACCTTCCAGGTATTGACGTTGTTACGCCAGATATAACATACCTTATTCAAAACAAAAACAAACTAAAAGCATTTGTCATTACACACGGACACGAGGACCACATAGGAAGTATACCTTTTGTGCTCTCTGATGTGAATGTGCCAATTTATGCTTCAAGACTTACGCTTGGACTTATTGAAAATAAACTAAAAGAATATCCAAAGCTTAAATACAAGCTTGTAGCAGTTAGACCAAGACAAGTACTCAAAATTGGTAATTTTGCAATAGAGTTTATTCATGTCAACCACTCAATAGCAGGTTCGCTTGCACTTGCAATCACCACGCCATGTGGCACGATTGTTCACAGTGGTGACTTCAAAATCGACTTTGAGCCAGTGACGGGCGAAACAACAGACCTTACACGCCTTGCAGAAATTGGGAAGCGTGGAGTAAACTTGCTACTTTGCGAAAGCACAAATGTATGCCGTCCAGGTTATTCAATGAGTGAATCAAAAGTCGGCAGAGTTATGGATAGCATATTTGAAAAGCACCCAAACAACAGGCTCATTATTGCAACTTTTGCTTCAAACATTCAGCGTATGCAACAAATACTTGATCTTGCAGAAAAGTATAAAAGAAAAGTTGCATTCAGCGGAAGAAGTATGCTAAATGTCAGTGAAGTTGCATCAAAACTTGGCGAACTTAAATATAACAAAGACAACATAATTGACATTGATAAAATATCAAAATATGAAGACAAAGAAATTTTAATCATGGCAACGGGAAGTCAAGGCGAGTCAATGAGTGCGCTTTCACGCATGGCATCAGGAGATTTTAAAGGTATTGAACTTGGTGAAAATGACTGCATAATTCTTTCATCTTCTCCAATTCCTGGCAATGAAAAATCTGTGTATGGACTTATTAACACACTTTTCAAAAAAGGTGCAGATGTTATATATGACGAACTTGCAGATGTTCATGCATCAGGTCATGCTTGTCAAGAAGAAATTAAAATTATGCACAAACTCATAAAGCCAAAGAACTTTGTGCCAATTCACGGTGAGTATAGACACTTAAAGCAACACAAAGAACTTGCAATTGCAATGGGCTGTGATCCAAAGAACATCATCTTGCCAGACCTTGGTATGCAAATTGAGATGTCAAAAACATCAATAAGAACTTGTGGCTATGTTCAGGCTGGTATGCGACTTGTCGACGGTTCGGGACTTGGAGACCTTACAAGTGCAGTACTCAAAGACAGAAAGCAATTATCAGAAGAAGGCGTTTGTGTCGCAGTTGTCAACCTTTCAAGTGAGTCGGGGCAACTTCAAAGCGATCCTTTTGTCATTACTCGTGGCGTTGTTTACAACGATGAGGCAGACGATTTCAATCAAGACGCAAGAAGTCATTTAAGTCAACTTTTAAAAGGCTATGACTTAAAAGATATGGACCAAACAGAGCTTAAAAATGTTGTTCGTAGGTCAATATCAAGTTTTGTATTCAAACGCACAAAGCGTAGACCACTCATATTGACTGTGGTGCTAATGTCATAATTTATGGAAAAATATTTAGAGAATTTAAAATCATATGCAAGACAAAATCACATTCCTATCATTAGTGATGACGGGTGTGATTTTTTGCTTAATTTTTTGAAA
>CALWTH010000019.1 GCA_944384405.1 uncultured Clostridia bacterium | reverse complement strand
GCCTGTATTCATAGGTCATTTAATTGCTCAACATCTCGATGATATTTCAAAATATGTGCAAGAAAGTATGGAAGATAGAGAAATATTGTATGATAATATTTACAATACGAAATTGTTGGATGAAATTTTGAGGGCGTACGAAACGATAGTTCAAGAAATGAATAGTATGGTAGAGAAATTTCAAGCCAAAGACTTCGAAAAAAATAAGAATTGGAGATTTATCATCGCAAAAGATATAGCATATTTGTTTAATACGATAGAAACATACAAAGAGTGTTTGAATCCAAAAAAGAGGAAATTTGAACATTCAGATTTATACTGCTCTCTATATTTTTTATTTGACGCAATATTAAACGATTTTTCATATTTAATTCAAGGGTATCTTCAGATTCAAGACTTCAAAGAAGACGACGATTCGCAATTTTATTCTGATAGTCAAACATCGATTTCATTCGTGCCAGACGAAGAATACAAAAAAATCAAAGTCGTTGCGCGTAGATCAGGATTTTATGATATGAGATACAATAAAGTGCTCAAAAAAGAGATCGTCAGCATTTTCCCTGCCGATGATCAGGAAGAAAACATAAATAATATCTAAATTGAAAATAAAATATTTACCCTCTAGTAGAATGTTTGCTCTCAATGTCTAGCAAACATTTTTTTCTGTCAATTCCTCCTGCGTAGCCTGTCAATTCTCCACCCTTCCCCATCACGCGGTGGCAAGGGATTATGATGCTGATTGGGTTGTGTCCGACCGCACCTCCCACTGCACGCGGAGACGTTTTTTTCTGTGTGAGATTATAGATCTTGTCAGAGATGTCACTATACGATATAGTGTCTCCATAAGGAATATTATATATGATTTTCCACACTCTCTTTTGAAATTCTGTGCCAGATATGGATATTGGGATATCTATAATTTTGACTACTTTCCCATAAAAATATTGATCTAAAAATTCTTTTGTTTTCAAAAAAACGGATAGATCATTTTTCTCTATATGATCTTTGATAATATCCATTGAAAAAAACTTTTGATCTACAAAATATAGCCCGCACAAACTCTTTCCATCACTCGTCCCCACCATTTCACCCAAAGGTGAATCATATTTAAAATAATACATAATATCTCCGATCTTAGATAGTCAATTTCATACATTATTATAACACAAAAAAGAAAAAAGGACAATAGCAATTAAAATAAAGTGAACCTCCTTAAGTTGTCTAACTTTTGGGGTTCACTTCAAAATTTAATTATTTTTCTAAAATGGCTTTTATCCTTCTAACCCCCGCACTGCAAGATTGCTCTTTAACAATTTTGAAGTGTCCAAGTTCACCTGTTGAGTTAGCATGTGGTCCACCACAAATTTCTTTTGAAAAATCACCTATTCTATAAGTTTTGACTTTGTCGCCGTACTTGTTTGAAAATAGTCCAATAAATCCTTGTTTTTTTGCTTGTTCAACTGTCATTTCTTCCATTACAACTGGAATGTTTTGCTTTATTACATCATTGACCATATCTTCAATTTTTTGAAGTTCTTCTTTTGTGCAAGGTCTGTCAAGGTTGAAATCAAAACGTAGCCTTTCTGCCGTGATGTTGCTACCTTTTTGGTTGACATCTGGAGAAATAACTTTTTTTAGTGCTGCATGAAGAAGGTGCGTTGCCGTGTGAAGATGTGTTGTTGCTTCCTGATGGTCGGCAAGCCCACAAGCAAATTTTTGCTCACTGCCGGCACGAGAAATTTCCTGGTGCTTTTTAAAAGCTTCTTTGTAGCCTTCAGTATCAACTTTGAGTCCTTGCTCTTTTGCTAGTTCAACAGTCATTTCAAGTGGAAAGCCAAATGTATCAAAAAGGTGGAAAGCCGTTACTCCATCAATTGTGTCACCACTCAATTTTTTCACAGTACGCTCAAACTCTTTTAGTCCACCTTCAAGAGTACGCATAAACTTCTTATATTCTTTTGTTATCTCTTCGTCAATTTTTTGACTATTCTGTTCAAGTTCTGGATAAACATCACGATATTTTTCAATATACTGCTTTGCTATCTCATTAAGTCCGCCTTCCTTAAGCCCAACAGTTCTTGCATGGCGAATTGCTCCACGAAGTATCCTACGCAAAATATAACCTTGGTCGACATTGCTTGGAACAATTCCGTTTTGGTCACCAAGCATAAACACTGCCGTTCTTATATGGTCCAATATGACGCGAAAAGCTTTAGTCATCTTTTCGTCTTCGCCATACTTTATTCCAGTTAGTTCTTCTAACTTCTTTCGTGCATTTTCAAAAAGGTCTGTGTCATAAACAGATTGTTCACTATTCAAAACACAAAGTGTGCGTTCAAGTCCCATACCTGTATCAACATTTCGTTGTTTTAATGGTGAATAACTTCCGTCAGCATTTTTGTTGTATGCCATAAAGACATCATTCCAAATCTCCAAAAAAGCACCACATGAGCAAGCTGGCGAACAGTCTTTTGAACATTTTTCTTTGACTTTTATAAACATTTCTGTATCTGTTCCACAAGGTCCTGTCGTTCCTGCTGGGCCCCAAAAGTTGTGCTCTCTTGGAAGAAAATATATGTCTTCTTTATTGATTCCTGCTTTTTCCCAAAGTTTTGCACTTTCTTCATCGCGAGGCATCTTATCGTCACCGCCAAAAACAGATACGGCAATTTTGTCTTTATCTATGCCAAGATAGTCTGGGCTTGTCAAAAATTCATAGCTCCAAGCTATCATTTGCTCTTTGAAATAGTCTCCAAGGCTCCAGTTACCTAGCATTTCAAAAAATGTGCAGTGCGAAGAATCGCCCACATCATCAATATCACCTGTTCTTATGCACTTTTGATAATCGGTTAGTCTTTTCCCTGCTGGGTGTTTTTGACCAAGAAGATATGGCACTAATGGGTGCATACCTGCAGTTGTGAAAAGAACTGTTGGGTCATTTTCTGGAATTACTGATGCAGATGGTATCTGCACATGTCCGCGGTCGACAAAAAACTTAATATACATCGACCTTAATTGTTCACTTGTTAAATGTTTCATACGTATATTTTACTCTTTAATTTTAAATTTTACAAATATTTTAATTATTTTTCAAAATAATCTTTGTTGTGTTTTTTAGAAAACGCATTTGTTGCTTTTTCATCATATTGTTGATTTATATATTTGACATTATCTTCAATAATTTTATCAGCGAGTGATGTAACTTCATCTTCTTCCTCAAAACATGGCAAAACTTTTTTTAGTGCAATTTTTAACTTTGCAAGTGAAATTGGCTTACTAAACTTACAGAAATCCTCCGACAAAAACTCCGGCTTTTCATCAATTTGCTCTATCATTGAAGAATATTTTTGTTTCAAGTCCTGATATTTTTTGCTGTAATAATTAATTACATTTATGTTGTCATTCAAAGATTTTCTTAAATCACTGCTAAAATTTAAGCCATCGTATGCAAAGCTGTTTAAATTTTCATTTTTGCAGACACTTTCAAGCTCTTCAATCTTAGCAAATTCATTTTTATCAAAAAACTCGACATTACTTTCTAGCTTATGTGGCCTATCTAAAATGTGCTTTAAGTCACTTATTGGCAACATAAAAGATCTAAGTCTGTAATCTCGTTTAATTTTAGAAGTTTGTTCCGAATCATTAGTCGGATCAAGATAGGAGTATGTATCAATACCATATTTTTCATCTTTAACATATGAAATTAGTGTTGCATGCAAATCTCTTGAATCCCATGAATCATACTTAATTGTGTTATTAAATACTTTCAAATTTGAGATATTATATTTATCAACAATGGCTTTTATAATATTGCAATACCCCGTACAGACAATGTATTTATCATTTAATGTATAAAATATTGAACGCGACATTGCCGGTGACATTTTTGAACTTTCTTCTTTATAAACTCTTTTTGTCACGAACAAATATGCAAATAATAATGTTTCATAAGGAGAAAAATTATAACTTTTCACGACTTTAACAATATTGTCAAGCTTTTTTATCGCTTCAATGGCTTGCTCTAATGAAATATAGTCTTCTTCATAATAATTTTCAGAAATCTCATATTTGTCTTCAAGAAATACATTTATACATTTTTTCTTTGAAAAAGTTTTTAACTTTATTAAAGTATTTAAGTCAATATTATAATTTTCAACAGCAAAAACAAGCTTTATATCTAAATTGTAATTTTTTGTTAACTTTGTTACATCATCATAAACATCGTCACAAACAAAAGCAACATCAAATGGGCATCTAATATACAATGATATTTGCCTTTGATTTGAGGACTTTTTTAAATACTGTGGTAATTTTTGTAGGTCAAAAAAATCAATTACTAACTTCATACCTACTCCTTTGTCTTAGTTTAGCATAAATACTATTTTTGTCAATACTGAGTTCCCCAAACCACCATATGTTTTGCTTTTTTACCACAAACTACACATTTGTCGCCGTCATGAACTGGCTCATCTGTTATGCATCTTGATTTTATTCCGCCAATTTCTTTCATTTTAAGTTCGCAAGCCTCATCTCCACACCAGTGTGCGTAAATAAAGCCCGGTTTTGTTTTTATTATGTGTTCAACTTCGTGTATATCGTCTGTTCTATAGGTTAGCATATCTCTTCTTTCTAACGCTCTATTATATAAGTTATTTTGAATATCTTGCATCAAATCTTTGACTTTTTTGACAATGTCACAGTCTTTGCTAACATTTATTTTTTCTCTCGTGTCACGCCTTGCAAGTGTAATTTGACCATTTGCTAAATCCCTTGCCCCAATTTCTATTCTGACAGGAATACCATTTACTTCATGCTCTGCAAATTTGAAGCCTGGAGAACGATCCGAGTTGTCACAAAAAGCAGTTACGCCCCCATCATTTAAAAGCGTCAAATATTTTTGTGCAAGCGAAACTACCTCTTCATCACTTCCAATAGGAACAATGACAACTTGTCTTGGTGCTATGTTTGGTGGAAGCACAAGTCCGTTGTCATCACTATGAACCATAATGAGTCCACCTATCATTCTTGTTGAACAGCCCCAAGATGTTTGATATGCGTATTCCCACTCATTTGCTTTATTCAAAAATTTTATATCGTATGCCTTTGCAAACTTTTGACCGAAGTAGTGCGAAGTTGCACTTTGCAAACTCACACCATTATACATAAGTGCTTCGACGGTATATGTGTATTCTGCACCTGCAAATTTTTCTTTTTCTGTCTTTTTGCCACAAATGACAGGAATTGCAAGGTATTTTTCAAAAAAGTCTTTATATACATTCAACATTCTAAGAGTTTCAGCTTCTGCCTCTTCTTTTGTCGCATGAACGGTGTGACCTTCTTGCCACCAAAATTCACGAGTACGCAAAAATGGTCTCGTTTCTTTTTCCCAACGCATTACACTGCACCACTGGTTGTAAAGCTTTGGTAAATCTCTATATGATTTGACTTTTAAACTGTAATAGTCAGAAAAAAGTGTTTCACTTGTTGGACGAATAGCAAGTCTTTCGTCAAGCGTGTTTTGACCACCTACCGTCACCCAAGCACACTCAGGAGCAAAGCCTTCAACAAGTTCCCCTTCTTTTTTTAATAAATTTTCTGGTATTAACATTGGCATAGCAACATTTTGATGCCCGGTTTCCTTGAACATTTTGTCAAGCACACTTTTCATTTTTTCCCATATTGCATAGCCGTTTGGCTCCATAATAACACAACCTTTTGTGTTGGAATATTCGGCAAGATTTGCACTCTTAACAATATCTGTGTACCATTTTGCAAAATCTTCGTCACGTGATGTAATTGCCTTGTTTTTCATAATTTCTCCTACATTTAATATTTACGCCTTAATATATCATTTTTTTTATCTTTTGTAAACACAAAATACTATATTGACGATTGATTCAAATTGTAGTATGCTAATGATTGTATGGAAAATATGAAAATAGCAGAATATTATACTCCAAAAGACAACGATACGGTTGTTTGCCTAGATTTTTTGGACAAACATTCACTTGTCTTTGCCGGTTACACTTTTTTTGTTTTGGATGATGAGCAAGCATACACTGACATTTTAGACAAAATACAAAATGACAACAAACAAAAACATTTAACAATGGACGATGTGTGCAAAACAGTTCAAAACTATGTCCTTGATTATTTTGGAGTGGGTACAATAAATCCAAATGCTTATATTAAAAATTATAAACTAGCAAGCGACCGCAATGAGTATGTAACACTTTCTTCGTTAAAAAACACAAGAATAAGCCAGTGTATTGAAAGAAGTACTTTTGCCCATGATATTTTCAAACTATTAAATATAAATTGCGCTCTTGTTTCATCAAATATCAATTTCGATGGTCAAGAAGAGTTACACAGTTTCAATGTCTTAAATATAAAAGACGAATATTATATTTTTGATTTAATATGTTCAAAAGTTACAAATAACAAACAACTTCCAAGTCCAATCATGTGCAAACTTCCAAAAGAAGTCGGCAAACAAATTTTTGAACAAAAATTATTACAAGACTTCAAAACGCAAAATGTTGAATTCACTACTCAAAGTGGATATAAACACAAAATAAGATATGATTTTATAAAGACAAAAACTTTGGAAAACACATTATAAAAAATATCCGCTTACTGCGGATATTTTTAATATCATTATGGTCCTGTTGGGCCTGTTGGTCCGGTTGGTCCTGCTGGGCCTGTTGGGCCTGTTGGTCCGGTTGCACCAACATCGCCAGTAGGACCTGTTGGGCCAGTTGCTCCAGCGTCGCCAGTTGGTCCGGTTGGGCCTGTCGCTCCTGTGTCGCCAGTAGGACCTGTTGGGCCAGTTGCTCCAGCGTCGCCAGTTGGTCCGGTTGGACCGGTAGCTCCAGCGTCGCCAGTAGGGCCTGTTGGACCTGTCGCTCCTGTGTCGCCAGTTGGTCCGGTTGGACCGGTTGCACCTGTTAAACCAATTGGACCAGTTGGACCGGTTGCTCCTGTTGTTCCTGCTGTTCCGGACGCACCAGTTGGCCCAGTTGCTCCAGTTGATCCAGTTGCTCCAGCCACACCTGTTGCTCCTGTTGGACCAGTCACTCCCTGTGGAATTGTTAGGTTCAAGAAAAAGTTTGGTGCAGTTCCAGTTATGTCAGCAGTCGCTGTTGTTCCCGGAGCTCCTGTTAAAACTGTTCCAATGGTAAAAGTTGGTGTGACACTCGCCCCCGTTGGGCCGGTTGCGCCTGTAGCTCCAGTTGGTCCTGTTGCGCCAGTTGGACCGGTTGCCCCGGTTGCTCCTTGTATTCCTGTAAGGCCTTGGATACCTTGTATACCCTGTGGACCTTGTGCTCCTGTTGGACCTGTTGGGCCTTGTGGACCCGTTGCACCTGTTGGACCGGTTGGGCCTGTTGCTCCAGTTGCTCCTGTCGATGGACCTGTTGGACCAGTTGGTCCTGTTGGGCCTTGTGGACCACGTTGACTACGCGTCACTGTATTTGAAACAAATATGTTTTCACAACATGGTGACGGAGTATTGTTACAATTACATGGCATTTTTGTCCTTCTCCTTTTAATAGTATTCATTTCATTGTATGAATAGCAATTAAATATTGTTAAACAATTTGTAAATTAATTATTATATGATATATTAAAAGTCATGAGAGTAAAATCAAAGCAATGCAACAGCAAAATGTGTATAATTTGTGGTATGAATAACCCATGCAGTTTAAAAGCGCCATTTTATGAAATGGAAAACAAAAGTGTCATGACCGTTTTTGAATTTAAAGATATCCATCAAAGTTATCCTGAGCGTACACATGGCGGAATGATAACCGCAATGCTTGATGAACTTGGACTTAGGAGTTTATGGCCTCTTGAAAACACCTATGGTGTGACTATGGAGATAACTACAAAATTTAGAAAGCCCGTGCCCTACAATCAAAAGTTAAAAGGAGTTGGTAAAGTTATTTCTAACATGCCTAGGTTCGTACAAAGTGAGGCAAAGATAATGGATCTTGAAGGAAATGTTCTTGCCCAAGCAATCATCAAATACTTAAAACTCCCACCAGATAAAATAGTTTCTAACACCTGCCATACTGACGAACATAATATTTTTGTGCCAGATGACACAAAAGAGATAAATTAGGTATTTACAATTATTATATTTAGTTTATAATATATATGATTAAACATAAGGAGAAAAAATGAAAACAGTAAAATTCGTAAAAGTAAACAAAGATGCAATTATACCTGACTATGCACATAGTGGAGATGCCGGCATGGACCTATATAGCGTTGAAGATTGCATAATTGAGCCATTCACATTCAAAAAGGTTTCAACTGGTCTTTTGATGCAACTTCCAAAAGGCACAGAAGGACAAGTAAGAAGCAAAAGTGGAATTGCACTTAAAAATGGAGTTTTTGTTCTTAACTCCCCTGGTACTGTTGATGAGAACTATCGTGGTGAAGTTGGCGTTATATTATACAATTTGTCAAAGCAAAATTTTGAAATCAAAAAAGGTCAGAAAATTGCACAACTTGTGATTAACAAAGTTTGCTATGCAAAAACAAAAGTAGTTGAAAGTCTAGATTCAACTTCTCGTGGTGAAGGCGGATTTGGTTCAACAGGACTTGGGAAAAACAAGGAATAATTATGAATTTTGAAAAGTTAAATCAAAACTATTACATTCTCTACTCTTTCTCATACAAAAAAGATGAGATATTTGTTTGTCGTGACAAACAAAATTTGGATTATAAATATTTTAAATTTAATAATAATGAGTTTTGCAGCGTTAAATCACCTGCTTTAGATGCTTTTTTGAAGCCTTTCACAGATAATGTTTTGTATGAAGAGCAATCTGATCTTACAGAAACGGTTGACTTTCAAGATGCATTAAAATATGCAAAATCTAAAGCACTTTTGGCAATATCAGATTTAGACGAACTAACACAGCAACACGCTAAAAGCATGTTAAATACAGTTAAATTCAACATTGAAAAAATGGAAAAAAACAGTGGACTTTATTCTCCTAATAGCCATATGATAACAATTGATGAAGGCTGTTTAAAATCACCATTATTACATCATATAATCTTACATGAACTTATGCACTGCATGTCAAACAACAATTTTCGCACTGGAATTCAAATCACTAATATTGATTTGCTATCTTCGGGCAATTTAAACATTCAATATTTAAACAGCATTATAAATGAGGCTATCACTGAAATCTTAACACAAAAATATGATCCTGTTGATAAAAAATACTACACTTTACCTGTAAATGTATTTAGTGCCTTGTTAAAATATTGTGACCCTAACGAGATAAAACGCTTTTATTTTAATTGTGATGCGGAAAGTTTTATAGATTACTTAGCAACAAATTTTCACCAACAAAAATCCGAAATAATTAAACTTTCTTTACTTTTTGACGCTACTGAACTCTCTTATAAATATGCAATATATAATGATAGTTCATATGTACAATCAAACATAGCTGCTAGTCTTTCATCGCTCTATAGCCTAACTTGCAAAATGATAATAGACAAACTAAAAATTGAAAAAAAATCTGTATTGAATAGTTTAAATTTTAATGAAGTTTTTTCTATAGAGAATTTGCCAACAAAAATTAAAAATACAATTTTAGGTATTCAAACAAAAAGCACAACATACTTCGAATATTATAAACATCAAGAAAGTTCTTCGAACTCAATAACAAGTAGTTTTGATAATATTATGTTTCCAGTTTATCAGAAAAAATTTTTTGAAAATTTTATAGAAAATATTGAATTACCTTCAGAATATCCAGAAAAATTCAAAACTTTTGAAATATTCCAACAAGTCCTCGCTCCTTCAACAAAGACATACACAGATACCCACCAACCAATCTCCAAACAAGTTTTGTTTGAAAGATTGTTTGATAAATCAAAAAATTACTTACCTAAAGACAAAATTCTTTTATCAAAAATTGTTGAACAATATCTAGAAATTTTTGACCAATACGACTTTGATGTATCAACATACATGGACCAGAACATAGTTGTTAAAGTAATTTCCAAAAGAGGTGATTTGTTCGCCAAATTTTGCCGAATCAATATATATTTTTTATATAATAATCGAAAGCAATTACCTCAAATACTTTTGGCAAATAAACATTTTTATAGAAGTCTGCTTCATCAATTAATTAAAGAAGAAAATAAAAGCACCTTTGAAATCTTGCTAAATTATTTTTACGACTTAGACACTAAATTTCAAACAAAGTTTTTAAATGATCAAAATTTTTGGATGGAATTAGGGAAATCTAAACTTTTAAGCAAAGAACAGTTCCATAAATTGAAAAAAGAAATAACTGAATTTTTACAAGAAAATTCCGAAAAAACAATGTAGTTATTGCCTTTTCCTCAAAAAGTATCTAATGTTACTTTTTGAGGATTAATAAAAAGGCTCTTCCCTCTTTTACATATATCATAAAATTTCGCTCTCATGGTGTAATGGATAGCACAATGGTCTTCGGAACCATTTGTTCGGGTTCGAATCCTGATGGGAGCACCATTTTTTTTAGAGTTTATATATATCTTTGCGGAGTATCATAGGATTGTTATGTCCTTAAATTTCGCAAAATAGTTTTGATTTGCAAAACAAATATAACAGCGCCCGTTACAGAAGTGTAACGAAGCGCATGAAAATTTTTATATGGAATATCTAATTTATTTAATAATTATCAAATGTTGTTTGATAAGATTTTGTTTCAACTATATAAATTATGATTTCAAAAGTTGAAACTTCAATATATTTATTTAATTTCCCAAACTTTTTTTGAAGCTTCTATTTGTTGGCTAAATGTAATACCTTTACACCATTTAATGTAATTTGATAAGTCATTCAAATCCACAAATAATCTTTCATTTGTCTCCCATTCCTCTTTAAAAGGTAAAATATCCTTTACTTTCGCAGTATAACGCAACTGATAATAAGTCTCACCATTTTCAACAACTTCAACCGCGCCTAAATATTTAATGTCTTTTATTGTTACACAAGCCTCTTCCATGATTTCTCTTTCAAGAGTTTGGATTTGTGTTTCTCCCTTTTCAGGATGACCCCCTGGAACAGTCCAAGTCTTTCCACCTTTCACAATAAGCAATTGATTATTATCATTAAAAACATATGCACTGACTTGTGTATATTTCTCCCCTTTTATTTCAAAATTATCAACCCAACACAATTTACAATTTTCAAATAAAATTTCATAATTTTTCATACATTTCTCCTTTTTGTACCTTAAAAATCCTTCTCGTTTCTCTTTTTAATTTTTTTAATTTACAATATATATAAGCATAAAGATAAACATTTATCAATCATCTATACAATCACTTTTATTATCTTCCCAATGATTTCATTGCAAAGTTTGTTTGATAGTTTTAGTTGTTTGCCTATGTTTATTAAGTCTTCTTTGGTTGGGTTGGCATTTCCGTTGACGGTCATTTCGTGTTCTAATTTGTTTGGTGTTTTTGTTAAGTCGTATGCTGGGGACAAAACATAGCCTTTTTTATCTTCATCATACAAAAAAGAAAAGTTTTTGCCGTGATCATCTTTGTTGCCATACAAAACATTAAAACACATTCTTTTATACGCCTCTATAATATCACTTTTATCTACACAAATGTTTTGTATCACTTGAAACAAGTGCATATAGTCTAAATTTGGTATTCTATGGGTTGTTTCAAGCAGAGAAGATAGAGAAATCATATGAACTCGTTTGCCGTCCTTTCTATCAAATCTTTTAGCTCCAAAATAACCTGAACATATTTTAGATTTGAACAACCTAAATTTATTGACATTTATACCACATTCTTTTGATAGTGTATTTGTTTTGTATTCTTGTTCTCCAACATTCTTTGGGTCTATAATGCAAGGAAATTTAACAATCCAATAGTCTTTGTCTATCTTTATATGTGCTTTTGGTCTTGCTCCACCAGAACTTCCACCAAGGTTATAGATTTTATCTAAATCAATATCTATACTTTCATCTTCTAGTAACTGCCTTGCTTCTTTCGCGATTTCATCTAAATCAAAATCTATTTCACTCTCTTCTTGTGTCTGGCAAGGTTCATATGAAAGTCCACCAAGACCATTATCACTAACAAGGGTTAGTTTTGTAAGTGGAGATATTTTATTCGGATTTATTCCTTTTTTAGATAACATTCTATTTAATAATAATTCACCCCAACCATCTGGTAAACTATCTTGAAAAACGCCATACAACCCATTAAAAGTTAATTTTTCATTTATATAAACTTTATTTGAAAGTGGCAAGGAAAATGGAGAAATGGAAAAACCTGTTTTTACCCATTCCTCGGCATATTGAAAACCTATTTTATTGTCTTCAAGTTCTGCTAAATATCCAACGATTGTGCCATTATATTTTACCACAAGCTTTTTAACGTTTTGAATTTTCATCATAGCTCCTTTAAAGATGAAATTTTTGCATTTTTAAATAAAGCATCAAAATCATTTAGACATTCAATGGCATTTGCTAGTTTAATTAAAGAAGTTAAAGATATTTCACCATTACTTTCAAATCTTCTAATGCTTGCATAAGAAACTCCAGACCTAGTGGACAAATCTTTTTGTGAGAGTTTTAATTCTTTTCTTCTCTTTTTAAATCTTTCAACTAAATTTTTAGTTGTTTTGCTTTCTGTTGGAACGGAAACAAAATCATTTATATCATACATTTCTTTCATAATGCTCATATTTTAGCAATTTTATTCTATTTTGTCAACTAATTGCTCATATGTTATCTTTTTGATTTCAGCGGTTTTAAAGTTTTTGTTTTTTCTTTGATGGGAGATATATTTTTTTTATTTTTGCCAAACATTATGCTTTACTTTTTGTCACCAGAATATTTTATCATTTTAAATTCTTCACAAATTATATCAATATTATCATTGAAAGGAATTCCTTTTAATGATAGTTCTATTGAAAAAAATACTTTATG
>CALWTH010000018.1 GCA_944384405.1 uncultured Clostridia bacterium | reverse complement strand
TGAAGTGCACCCCAAAAGTTAGACACTTTAGGAGGTGCATTTTTTATGGCAAAGAAAGGGAGTAAATTTAAAAAATATAGTCCAGAATTTAAAATTTCGTGTATAATAGATATGCGTGAACATCATCTATCTTACAATGAAACTGCTAGAAAGTATCTTTGTGAGAAAGGTCAAGAAAACAATTTTAAGAATAGCTTAAAACTTTGGGAAAATTTTGTTAAAACGCTTGACAAACTTATGGGGGTGGGGGGTAAAATTACTATAAGCACCAAAAGGTGTCGTTTTGGCTTTGTGTACTTCGTTTTTATGAGGCTGGTTGCACGAAGATACGGTGATTGGCCATTTATTCTACTTTTACCAAACAAGCCTTAAAAATGCTAAAATGACGTTTTTGGGGTAATATAAAATAAAAGGGGAAAAAATGAGTAAGAAAAAAAGTAAGTTATTTATGTCACTGCTTTCGCTTGCTTTTTGCTTAGGCGTAATGTGCTTTGGTGTCTATGCAGCAACAAGTGTTAGTTACACACTAAGTGGACACATTACATATGATGTCAGCGATGTGTTCGTCGACATTGAAACAAGACACTATTTGTCGACTCAGACAGATTTGACTACTGCAAAAGGTGAAGTGGCAACTGTAATGAGTGATATTGCATCAAGTCTTGAAAGTGGCACAACATCAATACCTGGCGTGACAGAGCTTTCGTCAGATTATGACGAGCAAAGCACATTGAATAACGTTGGTGGAGAGAATTTGCCACTAACTGGGCCAGAACTCAACATAACATATGGAGCATATTCAAACACATCAGGAGAGGGGAAGGCATATGTTCACTACATTGCAATACTTGTCACAAACTATGCAGAAGAAGAGATAAATGCAATACTTAGCCTTGACTCGCTTTATAACCTAACAGGTTCGAATAGTATAATTTATGCATATAGGACAATGGAGAACATACCAGCAAAAAGCGGAGAAACAAATGGAGTTATGAGTTATGTATTTGCACTTGGCTTGGACCAGCCAGCACAATCAATAGAGGGTGTTGACTTTGCTGGTGTCGAGCTATCCGTCACACGTGGCAATCTTGACCAGTACGCAACTGATGGACTTAAATATGAATATAGCGATGATGGGTATCTTGTGAGTGACTATACAGGAACTGACACAAGAGTTATTATTCCTTCAAAATATAATGATAATGGTGAGTATGGTGAGAAAAATGTTGTTGGGATAAAAAATGATGCATTTTATCGTTGCGAGGATATAACCAGTATTAAAATACCAGATGGAATTATTAGTATAGGTTATAGAGCCTTTTCTTTTTGCAAAAGCTTAGTTAGCATTTCAATACCAGATAGTATAACAACTTTAAATTCTACCTTTAATGGTTGTAGTAGTTTAACTAGCATAGCAATACCAATTAATGTGGCGAGCATAGATATGTCATATGCTTTTAAAGGTTGCAGTAGTTTAACCAGCATAATGGTTGATCCGAACAACAGTAATTTTAGTAACGATGAAAATGGAGTATTATTTAATAAAGACAAAACAACGCTTATTCTTTTTCCGCTTGGTAACACGCCAACATCATACAAAATACCAGATGGTGTGACAACAATAGGGGATTATGCTTTTCAAAGTTGCAGTAGTTTAACTAGCATTGAATTTCCAAATAGTTTGACAACTATAGGTACTTCTGCTTTTAATGGTTGCGCTAGTTTAACGGGCATTGAATTTCCAAACAGTTTGAAAAATATAGGGCTGTTTTCCTTTGAGGGATGCATTAGTATAACCAGTATTGAAATACCATATAGCGTGACGAAAATAGACCTTTATGCTTTTAATGGTTGCCGTGGTTTAACCAATATAATAGTAGATCCTGACAACAGCAATTATAGTAGTGATGAAAATGGGGTATTATTTAATAAAAACAAAACGAGTCTTGTTTTGTATCCAATTGGGAACACGCGCACATCATATAAAATCCCAGATGGTGTGACAAGTATAGGTGAGGCTGCCTTTCAGGGATGTACTAATTTAACAAGTATTGAAATACCAGACACTGTAAAAACAATAGGCCTTGTTGTCTTTTCAAGTTGTAGAAATTTATCCACAGTATATATTAAAAGTCAAGATATTGTTGACAAACTAACATCTAGTTCTTCTGCTAGTAATCTCATCCGTTTCGCTGAAAATATATATCTTCTTGTAGGTTTGTCAGATACAAGTGCAACATATTTGGCAAATAACTTTACTCGTCAAGAAACAACCGACGTAGATGAAGACGGATACATTCTTTACACTAAAAACTAATTGACAACAATTAATAAAAGTAGTCATTAAACAATTTCACAATAATTATTTTTTAATAAAAAACACTTCAATAGAGTTTATGCTCTGGGGTGCACCCCACTCTTTGGAGTGTTTTTTATTGTTATTTTTTTATTTGAATTTTATTTATTATGTGTTAATATTATTATATTATAAGGAAGTTATACAAATACATTATTTATGTAACTAATATTTAATCAATCTATGTGATGCACGAAGAATTAAAACTCGTCAAAAATTTAATATCACATAGATTATCAGTGAGTGAATTATGAAGTTTGATTTAAACAAAATATTTTCAAAAAGAAGAGCAAAAGTTGGTATAGCCTTTGGCGGCGGTGGTGCAAGAGGTTTTGCACACCTTGGCGTCATCAAGGCTTTTGAAGAGTATGGAATAAAGGCAAGTGATTTTGCCTTCATTTGTGGTACAAGTGCTGGTAGTATTATCGGTGCATTTTATGCTGCTGGCTACACATTTAGCCAAATGATGAAGATAGCCAAAAACATAAAAGAAGACGATATTCGTACTAACAAAATACCATTTATGCCATCAAAAACTGACGGAATAATAAACATTCTCACTGCTGAGCTTGGAGATATTAATATAGAGGATTTGCCACTACCATATGCCTGCGTTGCATGCGACATAAAGTCAACAAAAGAAATAATCTTAAAAAAGGGTAATCTTGCAAAAGCAGTGGCTGGAAGTTGTTGTGTGCCAGGGGTTTTTGTTCCTGTTGTGTTTGAAAATTATCATCTTTGCGATGGTGGCCTTAAAAACACAATACCAACAAGTGTACCAAAGAGATTTGGTTGTGACTACTGCATAGGAGTTGACGTAAACAAACATAGGACATATGGAACTGAAAGTTTAAAACTTGTCGATGTAGTTTCGTGTTCAATAAGAGTGCTTATGGAAAATACGGCCCTTAGGGGATATCTTAGTGCCGATGTTATGATAGGACCTGAAACAAAGCGTTTTTCCGCATCAAAGACAGAAGGTATGATGGATATGGTAGATGAGGGATACAAAGAAACAATAGATAAAATGCCTGAGATACTGGCACTGCTTAGCAAGAAGCCACAAAGAAATAAGTTTAAAGAAAAATTTAGTCGTGAGGAGCCTGAAGTTAATGGCTAACAAAAAGCAAAAGAGAAATTTAAAATTAAGATTAGCAATATTTTTAATGTTGTCACTTTTGGTGTGCACAACATTTTTCTTTAATGACACGCTTGAAGTGTGGGTAAATGAACTTGTCAATCCTCCAATTTCAGAAAATGTTGAAAATTGTGAATTGAAAGTACACTTTATTGATGTTGGACAGGGTGATAGTATTTTGATTGAGTTGCCTGACGACAAAATCATGCTTGTTGACTCAGGTCCAGGTTCAAATGAAGATGATTTAATTAAATACTTAAATCAAGTTTTTGCCGTGAGAGCAGACAGAGATATTGATTATTTCATAGTAACACATCAAGATGAAGATCATGTCGGCGGTGCTGATGTTGTGTTTGATAACTTCAATATTTTAACTTTTTATAGACCAAATGTTTACACTGATGCCGAGATAAAAAGTTATGGATACTCGCTAGATGAGGACAATATTTGTAATACTAAGTGCTATACAACAATGATTGAAAAGGCATATGATGAGGGCTGTGAGATTTTTGTGTCACAGCAAGCGGTCAACCCTTTGTTTTTAGATGATGAATGTGCATATGATGTTCAGTTTTTGTCACCTAGCAAGGATACATATTCAGATGCTAACAACTATTCACCAATGATTTTGATTGAATATAAATATCGCAAAATACTTTTAACTGGTGATGCCGAAAAAGAAGTTGAAGATGAAGTTGTTGAAGATTATGGCAATATTTTGGGTTTTTTAAATTGTGACATACTTAAACTTGGTCATCATGGAAGTAATACATCTACATCTCAGGAATTTTTAAACGCTGTTCATCCAAGTTACGCAGTTATTTCTGTGGGACTAGATAACTCATATGGACATCCAGATGAAGAAGTATATAATAGAGTTGTCAGTATGATAGGTGAGCAAAACATATTTCGCACCGATGAGATGGGCAATGTTGTATTTGGTATAGACGCTGACAATTTGGTTATGGGTAAGGGCGCAATTCAAATCACAACATTAAAGGGTACAATTTTTAATATCCACATTGAATGGTGGTGTGTTGTACTTGCGGCGGAGTGTATATTATTCACAATAATAATTGCACCAAAGAAAAAATTAAAATAGGTGTTTACACTCAGTTTGACATAGTTTTTGCTTTATGTTAAACTTGATTGTTTATTGGTTAAAAAGGACAAAAAAATGAGAAAAGAACAGGGTTTACCAGATTTTGTAAAATTAGAAAAAGACATATTAAAATTTTGGGATGAAGAGCACTGTTTTGAAGCTATGCGTGCTCAAAATTCAAAGACGGGGAAATGGTATCCATTTTTGGATGGACCAATCACCGCAAACAATGAAATGAAGCTTCACCATGTGTGGAACAGAGCACTAAAAGACATTATGCTTAGATACAAAAGTATGCAGGGCTATGACAGTTGTTTCCAAAATGGTTTTGATGCTCAAGGGCTTTGGGTTGAGGTCAATGTTGAAAAAGAGTTAGGACTCAAGGACAAGCGTGATATTTTGTCATATGGTATGGATAACTTTGTTGAAAAATGTATTGAAAGAGTCAAACATTATTCTTCAATAATCACACGCCAGTCAAAAAGACTTGGACAGTGGATGGATTGGGAACATTCATATTACACAAATACCGATGAAAACATAACTTCTATTTGGTATTTTCTTAAAAAATGCTATGAAAAAGGTTGGCTTATTGAAAAGCATAGGCCAATGCCATGGTGCAGCCATTGCGGAACATCACTAAGTGAGCATGAAGTTGCAGATAACTATCAAGATATGGAGCACTTAGCAGTATTTTTCAAACTTCCAATAAAAGATAGTGATATGTCAATAGTTGTTTGGACAACAACGCCTTGGACACTTTCTTCAAATGTTGCTGTTGCAGTTAATCCTGAACTTGACTACATCATTTGTAAAGTAAAAAGCACAGACAGAAAGTTGATTGTTTGTAGTGACGCAAAAAAGTGCTTAAAAGATGACCTTGTTAGCATAGAAAAGACGGTTAAAGGCAGTGAGCTTGTTGGACTTGAATATGAAACTTGTTTCCCTGAACTTAAACAACAAAACTTTGTGCATAAAATTGTTGCATGGGATATGGTTGATGCAACAGAGGGTTCGGGCGCAGTGCATATTGCACCAGGATGTGGTCAAGAGGACTTTGAACTTGGTGAGAAGTTAGGACTTGAAAAAGTTTGCCCTGTTGATGAAAATGGTGTGTTCTATTCAGATTTTGGCTTTTTGGCTGGCAAAAAGACAACAGAAGTTGTCGACCTTGTTTTTGATGAGTTGAAAAAGCGAGACAAACTCTACTATACACACAAGCATAAACACCGTTATCCAATTTGTTGGAGATGTAAAAATCCACTTATTTTCAGACTTAGCAAAGAGTGGTATCTTAGAGCTAATGAAATTCGTCCAGAACTTATAAAGGCAGTTGACACAGTTGAATGGCAACCACAGTTCACCAAAAAGCGTATGCTTGACTGGCTAACAAATATGGGCGACTGGAACATTTCAAGAAAGCGTTTCTATGGCTTACCATTGCCATTTTACAGATGTGAACATTGCGGAGAACTTACTGTAGTTGGTTCACTTGATGAATTAAAGAGACTATCTTCCGCTGAGGAGGTTGAAAGTCTTCCACACCTTCATCGTCCATATATTGATAAAATTGAAATAACTTGTCCAAAATGTCACCACAAAGTAAAGCGTGTGACAGAAGTGGGCGATTGCTGGCTTGACGCTGGAATAACACCATTTTCAACAAAGAAATATTTCACAGACAAAAAGTATTGGGAGAAAGATTTCCCAGCTGAGTGCGTCATTGAAATGAAAGAACAAATAAGGCTTTGGTTCTATTCACTTTTGTTTATGAGCGTTGCACTTGAACATCGTGCTCCTTACAAAAAAGTCATAGGCTTTGCAATGCTTGTTGCCGAAGACGGCTCAAAGTTTAGTAAGTCAGGGCCAAACAACATCAGTTTTGATGAAGTGGTTGACAAATATGGTGCAGATGTGCTCAGGTACATTTTTGCAGCAAACAATATGCAAAATGATACGCGTTTCGGATATGGTATTTGTGACGAAACACGAAGAAAAATTTTGGGGCTTTGGAATGCCTATGTATTCTTTAACACCTATTATGTAATTGACAATCCAAAACTTAGTGATTTTGATGCTAAGAAACTTGATGTTGTTGACAAATGGCTAATTGTTAAAGTAAACAAATTCATTGCAGATAGTGAAGAAAACTATGAAAATCAAAGATATTATAATGTCATAAAAGATTTTGAAATTTTGATTGACGATGTTTCAAATTGGTACATCAGAACAAGCAGAAGAAGATTTTGGAAGAGCGAAGGCGATGACAAACTTTGCGCATACTTCTCACTATATTATGCACTCAAAAACATAACAAAAGTAATGGCTCCAATCATGCCATTTATGTGTGAATATATTTATCAAAATCTCACAAAATGCGTAGAAAGTGATGCAAAACTTTCAATATTTATGGACGGTTTTGCAAAAGCCGACTTCAAAATTGAAGATGACAAAATCATAAACCAAACAGATATTGCAAGAAATGTTATAAATCTTGCTCAAAGACTTAGAAATGAAAATCAATTAAAAATAAAACAGCCATTAAAAACTATGTATATAACAGCATCAAATGAAGCAAAAGAGGCAGTTTTGGCTTATGAAAACATAATCAAAGATGAACTAAACATCAAAAATATTGTTTTTGAACATGACGCTACAAACTTCAACGATGAGTATCTTCAAGTCAACTTCAAAAAGGCAGGAGCAGTGCTTAAAGGTGATGTTCAAAAGGCAAAAACAGAACTTTTGAATTTATCGCCACTTGAAATGTCACAAAAAGTTGAACAGTTTAAAAATGGTAGTGTTGACCTTCTTGGAAGAAGTCTTGAAAGTGACCTTTTTGTGCTTTGCTTAAAGCCAAAGAAAGATTACGTCATTGCAAGTGAAAATAACATAACAGTTGTGCTCGATATCACACTAGATGAAAACTTAATGCTTGAAGGCTTGCTTCGTGAACTTATTCGTGCAATTCAAGTGCTAAGAAAAGAGAGTGGACTCAAAATTGAACAACGTATTGGGCTTGAAATAGTGTCAAATGACGAAACAATAAATAAAGTTGTTACAAAGTATCTTGATAAAATCAAATCAGAGGCACTTGTAACAAGTTATGGTAACTTACAGGATGCAAACATTTCTCAAACTGTGAACATCGGCGGAGAAGATGTCACAATTAAAATTAAAGGCTAATTTATGAGATATAATGACGAGTGGAATGATTTTGAAGTAATATCAACTTCAAAAGGTGAGAAGTTAGAGCGTTGGGGCGATGTCTATTTGCTTCGCCCTGATCCTCAGGTCATATGGGATAGTGGTAAGTCTTTAAAAATACCAAAACTTTGCGCACATTATCACCGTAGCACATCTGGTGGCGGAAGTTGGGAGTATTTGAAAAAGATACCAAATGAATGGACAGTTAGTTGGCGTAATTTAACATTTTTAATAAAACCGATGGGCTTTAAGCACACCGGTCTTTTTCCTGAACAGGCAACAAACTGGGATATGATGATTGATTTAATCAAAAATTCAAAACGAGAAATAAAAGTTTTGAACCTTTTTGGATACACTGGTGGAGCAACAGTTGCGTGCACAAGTGCTGGTGCAATAGTGACGCACGTTGATGCAAGCAAAAATATGGTGGACAGGTGCAAACAAAACATAGCACTATCCAATCTTTCGGATAGACCGATTAGATACATTGTTGACGATTGCAAAAAGTTTGTTGAACGAGAGATTAGGCGTGGGCACTTTTATGATGCCATAATTATGGATCCACCAAGTTACGGTCGTGGGCCAAACGGCGAAATGTGGAAACTTGAAGACAATCTTTTTGATTTTGTTAAACTTTGCAAAGGTGTGCTTTCTGACAAACCACTATTTGTGCTTATAAATTCATACACCACTGGACTTCAACCACTAGTTTTAAATGACATACTAAAAATCATTTTTGGTGACGGAAATATATCTTCATATGAAGTGGGAATAAAATGCACAGATGGGTTAATTCTTCCATGTGGTGCAAGTGGAGTTAAAATATGGTAGAAGTTATTTATGAGGACAATCATATAATAGTTTGTGTCAAACCTCAAAATGTACCAAGTCAAAGTGACAGTAGTGGTGATATGGATATGCTTTCAATGGTGAAAGACTATATCAAACAAAAGTACAATAAACCTGGAAATGTTTATGTTGGACTTGTTCATCGTCTTGATAGAGTGACTGGTGGACTTATGGTGTTTGCAAAAACTTCAAAGGCAGCGAAAAGACTAAGTGAAGAAATTGCACAACACGAGATGAATAAGCGTTATCTTGCAGTTTGCCATGGTGGACTTAAAGACAATAGCGGAAAACTTGTCAATTTTCTAAAAAAAGATACTAGCAAAAATGTTGTGACAGTTGTTTCAAAAAGTGCAGTGAACGCAAAAAGGGCAGAACTTGATTACACAGTTATTGCAAAAAAAGATCAGTTAAGTTTAGTTGAAATTGCACTGCATACAGGCAGAAGTCATCAAATCAGAGTGCAGTTAAGTTACGCTGGCGCGCCACTTTATGGTGACCATAAATACAATGGGGCAAAGTCAGGTAATCTTGCACTTTGGGCGTATAAACTCAGTTTTGTTCATCCAACAAAAAAAGAAAAAATGACTTTTATTTACTATCCTCCAAATGAAAAACCTTGGAATTATTTTGAAAAAGAAATAAATAATATAAAATAGGAGTGATAATGGAAAGAGAAAAAATAGAAGAAAAATATAAATGGGATTTAACGCAATATTTTAAAGATATAAATGAGTGGGAAAATACATTTAATTATGTTAAAAATAATTATAAAGACGTGTGCCAATTTGAACATAAATTAAATAACGAAAAAGATATTTTATTATGTCTTGAAAAAGAAAATGAAATATCCGAAAAGTTAAGTTTATTATATGTGTATGCAAGTCTTAAAACAAAAGAAAATTCAACAAATTCGATATATCAAAATTTATTAAATAAAATAGAAAAATTATCAGTTGAAATTAGTGAAAATTATTCTTTTATTGAAAGCGAATTAAATGACCTTGATGATGAATTTTTAACAAAATTATCTAAAAATCCTAAATATAAAAATTATGATTTATTTTTATTAGATATAATTAAATTTAAAAAACATATGCTTTCAAAAAATGAAGAAAAATTGCTTGCAAAAACAGGGTTATTTTCTGGTCAATTTTCTTCTATTTTTGATAAAATTGACACCGCTGACATTAAGTTTGATGATATAGTTGATAGTCAGGGCAATTCATATCAAATGAACAACTCTGTATATAACCGTTATAGTCAATCTTCTGACAGAACTCTAAGAAAAAATGCTTTCGTTTCAATGAACGGTGCATATGGGAAATTGAATCAAACAATAACAGAGGTATATTTAGGCAACATAAAGGCAGACAGCTTTTATAGTCAAATTCGAAAATTTAAAAATAGTCTTGAAGCATCAATGTTTTCGGAAGATGTCGATGTTAGTGTCTATAACACATTGCTAGAAAGTGTAAATGATAACCTTGATAAATTTCACACATATTTTGACTTAAAAAGGCAAATTCTTGGGCTTGATAAAATTGCCGTTTATGACATGAGAGCACCATCAAGTGCGAATTTAGAAAAGACATACACATATGAAGAGGCTTTTGAAATAGTTGTTGATGCACTGAAAGTTCTTGGCGAAGATTATATCACAGTTTTAAAAAGTGCAAAAGATGATAGGTGGATCGATGTATTCACAAATGACGGCAAAGACACAGGTGCTTTCTCTTGGGGTGCCTATGGGAAACATCCTGTTGTACTTTTAAATTATGAAAGTACAATAAATGACGTCTTCACACTTGCGCATGAACTTGGTCATAGTATGCACACATATTATTCAAACAAAAATCAAGTTTCACAAAAGGCGGGCTATGAAATATTTGTTGCTGAAGTGGCATCAACAGTCAATGAAATGTTACTTTTAAATTACTTTTTATCTAAGGCAACCTCAAAAGAAGAAAAACTCTATTATCTCGATTATTTGTTTAAAATGTTTTATTCAACAATATTCAGACAAACGCTTTTTGCTGAATTTGAAGAGCACGCACATAGTGCATATGAAAATGGCGATGACACGACAGCACAAGCGCTTAATGGCTATTATTATAACTTAAATCAAAGATATTTTGGTGAAAAAGTTGAACTTGTTGATGAAATAAAATATGAGTGGTCACGTATACCACACTTTTACACATCATTTTATGTTTATAAATACGCAACAGGGCTCATCTCGGCATATTATATAGCCAATAAAATATCAAGTGGCGACAAAGAAGTGCTTGACGGATATAGAAAGTTTTTGACACTAGGTTCAACACTTGATCCTGTCAGCCTTTTAAAAGTAGCCAAAGTTGATTTAACAAAGCAGTCAACATTTGACTATGTATTCACAAAAATGGATGAATTACTAAAAACATATCAATCACTTATCTAACATTTTTCCAATAGATATTCCAATCATAAGCCACATAAAATCGTCACAACAATAGTTTTTTGGTGGACACTTTGGTGGTGGACAATGATTGCAGTTTGGTGGACATGTTGGGTTAAAAATTGGTGGACATGCTGGCTGACAAAAATTTGGGTAGTGATTGCAACCATAATTACAGCCACAGTTCATATCAAAATGTGGATATTCTTTATACATTCTAAAATCTCTTGTCATAAGTTTCCTCCACATCATTATATGTGGTTAATCTAATTTAGTGAGATGTGACACATCAATGTTGTCACTCTCTATTTTTTTTACACTTTTTTCGTGACTTTGCGACGTTGAAAGCACATTTGCAAGAAGTGGACTTATGTTTTGCATATTTGGCATATTCGTCATGCTTGGCAAAATGTCAGAAAGCGTTTTTCCAGACAGTAGCATAGGCAATATCTTTTGCAATAAAGATGAGTTGTTTGTACCTATGTTGTTATTCGTTTGGTTCACAATCTGAGCGTTTGCATCCATATTTGGATATAAATTGATTTTGTTTTCCATCACTAAATATAATATGCACACATATAATATTTTAGTGAAAAAAGGAAACAAAAATGAAATTAAGTCAATTCAAATCATCAACAAAGCAAGAAGAAAAGACCAACAAAGAAGAAAAAACTAATGCACAAAGTGAAAAGTCGCAAGATATGCAGTCGCTATATGAAAAATACAAAGATATGGACAAAAACTCCCTCATGCAAGAACTTTTAAAAAATGTTGACAAGCAAAAAAAAGAGGGCAGTTTTGATTTTTCAGCACTTCAAAGTCAAGTGACTCAGGTGTTGCCATATTTAACGCAAGACCAACAAAAATATTTAATGACAATTTTGTCACAACTTAAATAAAATGATATATGAGAAAAATAGATACAAATTTAGAAAATGTTTTTATGCTGTCAAAATCAAAGAAAAATCAAGTATGTCTTGTTGAAGTTTTTGATTTTGCAAAGGCAAGAAAATACTTTGAAAAACGAAAAGTAAAATTAATAAAAGAATATCGTTTTTTAAATGTCTTTTGTCTTGATGCCACACTGGTTGATGTCTATGATTTTGCACGTATGCCATTTGTAAAGTACATAGCACATTCAAGCAAAGTACAATCATTTTGCAATGTAGCAAGAAAAATAATGGGGGTAGATGATATTGAATTTAATGGTGAAAATATTTGTGTTGCAATAATAGACACTGGAATTTCATCGCATCTCGATTTCACGCTTGGTAAAAATAGAATAAAAAAGTTTGTAGATTTTGTCAGTGACAAGACGATGCCATATGATGATAATGGTCATGGAACATTTGTTGCTGGTGTGCTTTGTGGAAGTGGGCTTGTTTCATTTGGAAAGTATAGTGGCTTTGCTAAAAACGCCGACATCATTTCAGTTAAGGCACTTGATAAAAATGGAGAAGCAACGGCGACTACAATACTTGACGCAATTGAATGGATATATAAAAATCACAAAAAATACGACATAAAAGTTGTTTGTATGAGTTTTGGCAGTGAGCCACTTGGATACAATGACCCAATTATGCGAGGTGCAGAAAAACTATGGAATAGTGGTATAGTTGTTGTTGCAGCGGCAGGCAACAGTGGTCCGGACTATTACACTATAAAAAGCCCAGGTATTTCATCAAGGATAATAACTGTTGGTGGCTTTGATGACAATAGAATAGGTGATACCTATAACGAAAATTTTTTTGAAATTGCACCTTTTTCATCAAGAGGTCCGGCGTTTTCAAGAATAAAGCCCGATGTTGTTGCTCCAAGCGTTGACATAGTTTCATGTGGAAGGCACAGCGACTATGTCACGCTTTCAGGCACGAGTGTTTCAGCACCCATGATAGCAGGAATATGTGCGATAATATTGCAAAAATATCCACACCTAAAACCTGACCAAGTCAAAAAGATAATTTTGCAATGTTCACGAGGTATAACTCATAATCGCAATTTGGAGGGTATGGGTTATCCTGTTTTAAAATAATAACCTAAAATATATTAATAAAAAATCAACCAAATACTGAAGTGCACCCCAAAAGTTAGACACTTTAGGAGGTGCATTTTTTATGGCAAAGAAAGGGAGTAAATTTAAAAAATATAGTCCAGAATTTAAAATTTCGTGTATAATAGATATGCGTGAACATCATC
>CALWTH010000017.1 GCA_944384405.1 uncultured Clostridia bacterium | reverse complement strand
AAAATGCTAGGCAATATTTGTCCAGAGCATATGGATAAAGAAAAGTATGAGTTTTGCTGGATTGTTGACTTCCCTATGTATGAAATTGGTGAGGAGTCGGGCAAACTTGAATTTTGTCACAACCCATTCTCTATGCCACAAGGTGGAATAAAAGCGCTTGAAAAGGCAGAAAAGAGCACAGAAGAGGCACTCAAAGTTATTGCTTATCAATATGACCTTGTCGTTAACGGGGTTGAACTTTCAAGCGGAGCTGTTAGAAACCATGACCCAAAACTCATGTGTAAGGCATTTGAAATCGTGGGACTTGGCGAAGACGATGTTCGTGCAAAATTCCCAGCAATGTATAACGCGTTTTGCTATGGTGCACCACCACACGCAGGAATTGCCCCAGGTGTTGACAGAATGGTCATGCTCCTAACGGGAGACGAGAGTATTCGTGAAGTTATTGCGTTCCCAATGAACAAAAAGGCACAAGACGTGCTTATGGGCGCACCAAGTGAAGTTGACGAAAAACAACTTCGTGAAGTGCATATAAAAGTTGATTTAAAGGAAGGAGAATAAATGGAACAACAACTTTCAACTGAAATAGATGTCAGGAAAAACAAAATTGAAACATTAAAAAGCGAGGGCGTCATTGTCTATAAAGACAAGTTTGAACGCACGCACAAAATTTGTGAAGCAAGAAAACTTGCTGACGGCGAAAAAGTTAAAGTTTGCGGAAGAATGGTTTTTCGCAGAGTTATGGGCAAGTTTGGCTTTATGCAAATTCGTGATGTTGAAGATAAAATTCAAGTCAGTGTTGGTATAAATGAATTAAATGATGTGGACTATGATTTTTATAAAAAAATGATAGATATTGTCGATTTTGTCGGTGTTGAAGGTGAGAGTTATCACACACAAACTGGCGAAATTACAGTTAGAGGACACAGCGTCACACTTTTAAGTAAAGCGCTTCGTCCATTACCTGAAAAATTTCATGGACTTGTTGACCAAGAGGCAAAGTACAGACAAAGATATCTTGACCTAATAAGCAATCAAAACGCTCGTGAAGTGTTTTTAGGCAGAAGCAAAGTCATTGCTTTCATCAGAAAATTTTTGGGAGAAAATGGATTTTTGGAAGTTGAAACACCAATTCTTCAATCTGCCGTTTGTGGTGCGTCAGCAAAGCCTTTCATGACACACCACAACGCACTCGACAAGCAGTGCAATCTTCGTATCGCACCAGAAACTTATTTAAAACAGGTTATTGCGGGTGGTTTTGATAGAGTTTTTGAAGTTGCAAAGTGTTTTAGAAATGAAGGAATGGACACTCAGCATCTTCAAGAATTTACCATGGTTGAATGGTACGCATCATATTGGAATTTTGAAGACAATATCAAACTTTATACAAAGTTTATTCAATCTCTTCTTATGGAAGTTAAAGGCAGTCTTCAAATCGAATACCAAGGTCAAAAACTTGACTTTTCTGGTGAGTGGCCAACAATAAACTATGTTGAAGAAATGAAAAAAGTTTTGGGATTTGATTTTTTAGAGTGTGAAACACGAGATGAACTTGTTGCAGAAGTTGTAAAACGTAAACTTTTCAGCGAGTCAGATTTTGACGGAATAAAGACACTCGGTGGAGTTATTGATTATATCTACAAGCGTAAAATTCGTGAAAATATCGTTCAGCCAACAGTGCTATACAACTACCCAGCATGTTTAATACCACTTGCAAGAAGAAACGATAAAAACAACAAACTCATTGATGTCTTCCAAGTACTTTGCATGGGCAGTGAGCTTTGCAAGGCCTATAGCGAACTTGTTGATCCAATTGTTCAGCGTGAAGAGCTTGAAAAGCAGGCAAGGGCAAAACTCGGTGGCGATGATGAGGCAATGGAACTCGACGAGGACTTTGTGCTTGCAATGGAACACGGTATGCCACCAATTTCAGGACTTGGCTTTGGTGTTGACAGGCTTATGATGTTCCTTTTCAATCAAGAATCTATACGAGATGTAGTATTATTCCCCCTCATGAAATAAAAATAGGCAAAATTAGGGGAAAAGGCTTCGTATAATGGTTCTTGGGTACAATCGAGTGCAAAGCACACTCATGTACCCGGCGAGCCATTCTACTTTGTCTTTTCCGCCTACTTTTGCCTATTTTTATATTATCAATATTATTTTCAATTATCCTTCTAGTTCGGTGCGAAGAAACCTTCGAGTACAAAGTACACTCAGGTTTGCTTCACGCCGTTCTTTTTTGTCTTTTCCACCTACTTTTGCCTATTTTTATCAATCTTCTTATTAATATTTTTAATCATTAAACATTGTTTTGTAGAGCACACTCATATACCCAGCGAGCCATTCTACTTTGCCTTTTCCGCCTACTTTTGCCTATTTTATATTATCAATATTATTTTCAATTATCCTTCTAGTTCGGTGCGAAGAAACCTTCGAGTACAGAGTACACTCAGGTTTGCTTCACGCCGTTCTTTTTTGCCTTTTCCGCCTACTTTTGCCTATTTTTACTATTTTTATTATAATTATTTTAATTGTTTTACAATATTTTTAAGAGCACACTCATGTACCCAGCGAGCCATTCTACTTTGCCTTTTCCACCTATTTTTGCCTATTTTTACTTTTATTTGTTTGTTTTATATTTTATTGTCTGTTTTTATAAACTGTTTTTAACAGTTGTGAAATTTTTATTTTTTGCTACAAATAATTGTATTTTTTTTAATATATTTTTTCCTTTTAAATAATCGTGTAAAATTTTTTTAATTTTGTTTATTTTTTTTTGTAATTTATTATTGTGTTATTTATTTTTTTTCATCTTAAAAAATATTTCTTCTAATTATGGTACGGCTTTTTGCATATTGACTAAGATTTTATGTGGGTGTATAATATGATAAGAATTGTTTTATAACATGTTTGCAAAAGGAGAAATGATGGAATATCCAATACCAAAACGTTTAATAAATGGGGAATATACATTTCAAAATCCTGATGGCACACTTTGGAGCAAGCTCTATGGTGCTAAATTTATTTTTAAAGAAGCATATAAGTTTGTTGACGGTATGGCAAGAGTAAAATTGAAAAATGATACTATAACTTTTGTCAGTACAAATAGAAAATTTTTAAAACTGCCTTTATTTGAAAAAATTCTTGGTGCGAGTGACTTTTCTGAAGGATATGCAGCAATAGTGACAAAAAAAGGTTGCACATACGTTGACAAAAATGGAAGGTATATCAAGGGCGCACCAATGTTTGATGCGGTTTATGATTTTCATGATGGTTTTGCAAAAGTTTTGTCGCACGCCAAAGGTGGATACACTTATATAGGCAAAAGAGGTCAAGTTTTAAAGCGCATGCTTTATGAATGTGGTGAATACCATGAGGGTTTTGCATGGGTTAAATACACTCTTGGTATTGGTGAAGCTGACGATGAAAATTATTCATATTATGACTCAGACGGAAACATAATTGCAAACTCATTTGTGAAAGCGTTTGATTTTTGCGAGGGGTTTGGTCGGGTACAAACTCCAAGTGGCTGGACTTTTATGGATAAAAATTGCCAAGTGTTAAATGCTGCCTTCAAATCTGCCGAAGATTTTAAAAACTGTCTTGCTAAAGTTGTTACGCAAAACGATGAAGTAAAATACTTAGACAAGTTTTTTGGGATATGGTCACAAGAAATTGGTGAAGAATTACAAAAAATTTATGATCAACCAAATTACATATTTGAAATCAAAGACAAAATTGGGAGCAATAGACATCTATTAAAAATAGCACTTGCAATTATTAAGAAAAAAATTGTTGACACAAAAGACAATTTTTCACCTGATAGATATAAAGAAAAAATTGATGACATAAACAAAAAAATAGTTGAAACTTTTCCAGAGCTTATAAAAGAACTGAAAGACGAAAAACGTGTAAACACCAAAGATGAAGATTTGGAACGTTAAATCTTAATTTTCAAAATTTTATTTGAGAGGGTAAAAAATGAAAACTTATCCAACACCTATACGATTAGATCAGGCTTTATATACTTTTAAAAATCCTGATGGCACTTTGTGGAGTGACTTATACGGGAAAAAGTATATTTTTAAAAAGACATTTCCTTTTAGTGAGGGTTATGCTAGAGTTTGGTTCGAAGATGATACTTTTGCTTTTATTGATGAAAACAGAAAGTACTTAAAGCAACCATTGTTTGTCAAATTCTTTAATGCTCGCGATTTTCATGAGGGTTATGCTGCTGTTCAACTTAAAGACAAGTCATATACATTTATTGACAAACACGGGAATATGTTTAAACAGAGATATTATCGTGCTTATGATTTTAACGAGGGGTTTGCCGTAGTTCAACTTGGCAACGGAAAGTATACATTTGTTGACCGAGATGGGACAATGATGAAGAATAGATTTGCTGATGCTTGGAACTTTCATGAAGGATTTGCATCAGTAAAAATGTATAAAGAATATGATAAGAGAACACAGAAAAAACCGGACTATGACTACTTTATGACTTATGTAAATACTGATGGTGTTTATCTTGATTATGATTTCAAACAAGTATGTACTTTTAACAAAGGACTTGCACAAGTACTTACATTTGATGATAAGATTATGTATCTTGATAGATATTGGGCACTTTGGGAAAAGGAAAAAGGGGAACAACTTAAAAAGATATATGCTGAGCCAAAACTAATTATGCAGATTGGCAATGAAGAAAAGGATTTTCCTTTTTTTAAAATTGCACTTAGTATTGTGAAACAAAAAATCACTGATATGAAAAATTCTGATGTCGACAAAGATGAAATTAAAGATTTGGTTCAAACACTAGATGAACAAATAAAACAAAAATTTCCTGACTTTTTGTATCAACTTAAAAAACAAAGAAAATACGGACAAGATGAAGATATGTTAATAAAATAATACTTAAAATAATTTTGTTAGGAGTATATCTATGAGTAATGCACTAAAAATTTCAGACAAAGCAATGTCAGTTGATGACCAAATAAGATTTTATATTGACCATGCAAAGACATTTATGTTACATGGTCCAAGCGGTATTGGTAAATCAAGGCGTGTAGAAGAAATTGATCCAAATTATGTATCAATAGTGTTAAGAAACGATATGTTGCCAGAAGAAGTTATAGGCAAAACAATATACTTAAATAATGGCGAAGCGAAGTGGATACCTCCAATTTGGTTTACTGAGCTTCAAAAAAGATGTGAAGAAGACAAAGAGCACAACCATGTTCTTTTCATTGATGAAGTCACAAATGTTAAGCCAATAATTCAAAGCATGATATATGATATCGTTTTAAACAGAAGAATAAGAACCGATGCTCAAAGTAATTTGCCTAAAAATGTTTCAATAGCACTTGCAGGCAATAGCTTAAATGAAAGCAACGCAGCATATGTTATGCCTTCACCACTATTTCGAAGAGTTGATGGTCACATATACTTAAAAGTAAATGTAGGCGACATATTAAAGTGGGGCTCGCACTTGAAAAATGATGGCAGTGGCAGATTCAAAATGCATCCAGCCGTACTTGGCTATTTGAAAGCACTTGCAACAAGTGAAAACGGAAAAAATAATTTATATTCTGACTATGATAGTGAAAATCCTCCAAAATATGCAATAGATCCGCGTGCTTGGGAGCAGATTAGTAATATTATTTATGATAATGATGGTGTTATTGCAAAAGAACTACTGGAAAACAAACTAGGGCCATCAGTTGCCAAGGCGTTTTTGGCATATATTTCAAAACAAAGAATAAGTGTTGACGACATCGTTAATGGAAATGTCGAGGAGAATGATATTCCTACTAAAATTGATGATAAAATTGCGCTCATTTATTCTCTTCTTGGAGCAAGTGAAAGTGACGTTGGTGTTATTAGAGAATTTATAAAAAAATATATTGGCTCAGAAGATTTGGTAAATTTTGATTTGATGTGGGCAGGAGATGATGAAAACAGGCTTTTGCTAATAGATGAATTGAAAAAGCAGCATATACGTATCAAGCCCATAAAAAAAATTCAAGAACAAGATAAATTAAAGCAAAAAGTTGAAGTTAAAAATCAGCAAAGCGAAGATGAAAATCAACAAAATATAGCAAGTGACTCTGTGTTTAATTTGGTGTAGGTGTAGAGATGGAAGAACAAGTAAAAACAAAACTTAAAGCGGTTATACAAAATAATTTCTCAACCCCACTTTTAATTGACGGTGTGAATTTTTCGGAGTCTGATAGTGCCGTGATTTTGCCAAGCACAATAGATTCAAAAGATTTGGGTATTATTGCCAATGAAGATGGCTACATATATCCAAAGTGGTTAAGCTCTCTTCAAG
Organism: uncultured Clostridia bacterium; assembly: GCA_944384405.1. GTDB lineage: Bacteria > Bacillota > Clostridia > Christensenellales > UBA1242 > UBA5893. The sequence continues at coordinate 31,612 of CALWTH010000017.1, read as the reverse complement.
AAAAGGCAAGTTTGAAAAAAAGAGTATATCTTGTAATTGATTCAATAAACAATATAAGTCCCGATGAACAATTGAAGTTTTATGAAATACTTAAATACAGAGCAATTAGTTCTGTAAAGATTCCAGACAATGTTCAAATCTTGTTGACAACAAACGGAAAAGAAGAAATTAACGCAATAATATCTTCATTAACAATTTCGTATAAAGTGGAGAATAAATAGTGAGTGAGTTAAAAAAATATTCAAAACAACGAACACTTTCTTCTGAATTGACGGGAGAAAATAATGACATGATTAACGAAATTTTGCTGGGCATACAAAGCAGATTTCCAATCATGTCAGCTTTTATTAGAAATATTCCTTTAATTCCATCTGACAATATTCCAACGGCAGGCACAGACGGAAAAGTTGTTTATTACAATAAAAAATATCTTGAATCGTTGCCTTTAAGCCAAAGGCAATTTGCCTTGGCACATGAATACCTACATATATATTTTAATCACACAAAAAGAAGCAAAGGGAAAAACCCTATGCTATGGAATGTTGCCACAGATGCCGTAATAAACGCAAAGCTAAAAGAAGAGGGGCTCGAAATGATTAAAGGCGGTGTAGACATGAAAGAAGGCAAGACCATGTCGGCAGATGAAATTTATAAAGAACTCGAGAAACAGCCTCAAAATCTTCCAAAAGAAAAAATTAAAAACCATAACATGTGGAATTCCAAACAAGCAAAAGACGATAACAACAATCAGCAACCAACTTTTCCTAACGAGCAAGATACAGATGATTCTCAGCAAGAGCAAAACAAACAAAACAACACTTCATCAAATCAGCAATCTAGTCAGCCTAAAAATGACCAAGGTCAAAGCCAAGACCAAAATAGCCAACAAAAAAACGAGCAACAAAACAATGGACAACAAAACAAGCCGGCTAATGGACAACAAAATAAGCCGGGTGATGACTATTCAGATAAGGAAAAGCAATTTACTTACATCAATTCAAGATTAAAGTCACAGATGGCACAAAAGATTAAACAAGAACTACTTAAAAAACAAAAAGAGAATTCTGCTGGTTGGGGTGGCGGTGCAGGAAAATTAAAAGAACAGTATGGCGATGTTGGAGAAAGTGATTCTGTTGTGTCTTGGAAAAAACTTTTAAGGCGAGAGATTGAAAAAGAAGAAGATAGGTGGACATATAGAAGGGCAAGTGAAGAAAATTATTTTCAGGCGGGTATATCTTCGTTTGACACGCTAGATAGGCCAACTACCGAAGTTATGATTGATACAAGTGGTTCTGTCAGTGAAGACTTGGTTCGAGAATTTTTAAGGCAATTAAAGCCACTTTTAAAACAATCTAAACTCAAAGTTGCTTGTTTTGATTCTTTCGTATATGATTTTGTTGAAATTAAAACTAAAGATGATATTAATAATTTTATTATTGAAGGTGGCGGTGGAACAGATTTCGACAACGCTGTCAGTCATTTCACACGTGACAAAAAAGTTAACAAAATCGTTTTTACTGACGGATTTTGTGACTTTACATTAAATGACAAAGCATACAAAAATGTAATTTGGATTGTTTACGAAAATAGAATTTTCAAGCCAAGTATGGGAAAAGTAATAAATGTTGAATTGTCACAATTTAAAGAAAGTCAAGAAAATAATGACGAATTAAATTATTAAAAAATAAAAATAATACTTGCAATTAAACATATTTTTGTGTATAATACAAGTGTTTGGGCAATTAACTCAGTTGGTAGAGTGTCACTTTGACGTAGTGAAAGTCAGGAGTTCGAGTCTCTTATTGCCCACCATAAGTTATATATAAAAATCAAAGTTCTGCTTTGTTTTTTTTTAGATATTGATTTTGTTGTAATGGTATGATACACTAATGCTAATATTTTAAATAAATAAATTTTGTAGTGTTGGAGGTTTATATTATGAAACAAAAAATTTCAGCAATTGTACTTTCGATATTGGCAATTTTCACACTTTCTTTCTTGCTTGTTGGATGTGGGGAAAAAGAACATATACATACATATTCAACCCAGTGGTCTTACGACGCAACATACCATTGGCATTCTGCCATTTGTGAGCACACAGAAGAAGTTAAAGATAAAGAAATGCATGAGTTTATTGATGATAAATGCATTGTTTGTGGCTATGAAAAAATAGTTACTTTAACTGTGACCTTTGATGCTAATGGTGGAGAATTTGACGACGGTGACACTGTCTCATATACTGTGAATAAAGGGGATTTAATCAACGCTCCTCAGACGCCAAATTATAAGGGTTATTCTTTTATTGGTTGGTCACTTTCTAGTGATGGTGAGCAATTGTGGGACTTTGAATCTGATACTGTTGACCAAAATATTACCTTATTTGCAATTTGGCAGAAAGACATAAATGAGTATAATGTAACATTTGTTTTAAATTATGATGATGCACAAAATGTTGTTATGTCAACCGAAAGCGGACTAGTTACATATATACCTTCAAGAAAAGGATATATTTTTAATGGTTGGTGGCTAAGTGATGGCCAGACAAATAATGGTGATTACATTCTTACAGAAAAATGGGATACGACTAGGCTTGTGGAACAAGAGGGTCTTACATTATATGCAGAGTGGGTTGAAGAATCTACGCAATCAACTCAATTGCAAGCTCCTTGTGTTACAGTCAGCGCAGATGTTTTCTCGTGGGAGAAAATATCTGGTGCTGTCAAATACGACATTAGACTTTATGATGAAAATGCTACATTGGAGTTAGGGGCATTTGAGGTTTCTGCAACAACATGGAGTTTCCCAACGCAAATCAATCCAGGTTACTATGTGATTAAAATTCGTGCGATTGGTGATGGAATAAATAATATAAACTCTGTATATGTAACAAAAAATTATGCTTATCATGTTTTGAATGCTATTACTGGTGTAAAATTTGATATAAACACATCTTTGTTGACTTGGAACCCAGTTAAAAATGCCAATGTTTACAAAATTTACCTACATGGAGTTTTAATTCAAACTTTAACATATACCACTTATGATATGTCGGATCTCGATGCGAATACATATAATTTTGAAATTGTTGCTGAAAGAAGTGGGTATCTATCTTCATCTGTGACAACGACTGTTGTTAAAAGTCGTTTAAAAACACCTATAAATGTTCATGCTTTTGTTAATGGTGATGGCATAGGATATACTTTGATGTGGGATTCAGTATATCATGCAAATGCATATCTTTTAACTTTAAATGGCCATGAAATCAAAATAAACAATTCAACATCATACGTTTTGGAAAACTCGGCAAGTTTTTGGGATGGCGAAGATATAATTTACTTTACGGTCAGAGCTTTTGACACGAACGGAGATTATTTGGTATCAAATTCGACACAAAGTTATGATATAGAAAAAGTGTATTCATTATCAATATCAAAAAGTATTGACGATGCTGGATCTGTTGAGGTGAGCGGAGAAATGTACTTGCCAAGGACTTATCGTGTAAGCTTTGAAACAAAAGGGGCAGGGACTATTCAATCTCAAGAGGTTTCGGCAATCAATGCAATTAAATATCCATCTACTATTCCAATGAAAAATGGCTATGTGTTTACTGGTTGGTACAAAGATTACGATTGTACTCAAGTGTATGATTTTCAATCAGAAATCACTCAGGATATAACTTTATATGCCGGTTGGCAACAAACACGGAATCAAGGTATGGCTATTGATGTTATAGATATCACATCAGAACATAATAGCGAGCAAGATTTGTACACAGTTTTTACTAGTGGCTTAGATTCTGATTATGCATATTATGTTTATTTTACAGCTTTAACATCTGGTCAATATACATTTAATTATAAAAATAGTAGTAGTAGTTCAACACATGCTACGAATTACTATATTTATAACGATATAACTAAAGAAAAAATTTATTCGGGAACAGCAAAAACCACATCTTTTTCTTCAAAATCATTCACTTTAACTGCTGGGACAGTGGTGTATATAGAGATTACTCCTTATAGAACTGGTTATTCAGCAACATTTTCATTTTATATAAGTGGAGGTTCTTTGCCTACTGATGGTGGCTTGGGACATTACGATTATTTAGTGAATAGTACTACAACCGAAAAATTAGATTATGCAACATCATATTTGAGTAACGGCAATACCATTACATTAACGGCAAATACCAATTTAGGTTACACATGGGTGGGCTGGTTTTTAAATGATGATTTGTTATCTAATGAATTAACATACAATTATACTATGTCTAAAGGGAACCAGATTTTAACAGCGAAATGGATTAAAGTTGACACTGAAATGAGTAATTTGTCCGCTGGAACAATTACTGGTCTTGACAAATCTTTTGTTACTGGCGAACAAGCGACAGTTACTGCACATACAAATTCCGGATATACATGGGTTGGTTGGTATCAAGGGTCTAATTTACTGACCGGTTCAGCAACTTATGTGTTTGATATGCCAAATCAGAATACAACTCTATTGGCAAAATGGATTAAAGTTACAGTTGAAATGAATGGAACACATTGTGGGACAGTGACCAATCTTGATGATACTTATGTGAGTGGAGAGCAAATCACCATAACAGCTTCCACTAATGATGGTTATACTTTTGTTGGTTGGTATAATGGTCAAACTTTGATTACAAATCAGATAGATTACACATTTAATATGCCAGAAGAAGATGTGACTTATACGGCTAAATGGGACATAAATTACCTTGATGAACAAGGACAATTTGCACATGTCTCTGCAGATGAACTTACAACTATTGTTGATACTGAAACTGAAATTTTGAGTGGTTGGTGTGCACTCGTTGGTACACAGCAAAGTAAAACAGCCAATATGATAGTGGAAGGTGAAGTATATTTAATACTTACAAACAATTGTCAATGGAAAATAGCAAATTTAGTTGTAACAGAAGGGAATGAAATACATATTTATGCTCAAAGTTCACAATCAAATATGGGGCAGTTGACCGTTGTATACAACATAGGTGGAAGAGATGGAGAAGATGGATTGCCTGCATATACCTATAATGAAGAAGTGGATGGTAAAGACGGGGAAAATTCTGGTATTATAACTATAAATGGTGGTACTATTGTCGCAACAAAGATTGGTGGCGGGAATGGTGGCACTGGTGCAACGTTGTATGGCTATGGTGCTAATGGGTATAGTGGTGGAAATGGTGGAAACAGCAGTTCAATCATTATTAATGGCGGAATTATTGAAGCAACAAGTATTGGAGCTGGAAATGGCGGAGACGGTGGCACGGGCTCACAAGGTGAATATTCGAACGCATATCCATTTAGAGGTGGCAATGGCGGCAAAGGTGGCAACGGAGGAAATGCTACAACTATAGTGTTTAATGGGGGAACAATATCTGTTCAAAATGTTGGCGCTGGCAACGGTGGCAATGGTGGCTATGGCGGTGCAGGGGGCATAAATGATTCAAATGATCCAACAGCCCAAGGAGGCACAGGTGGCAACGGTGCTAACGGTGGCAACGGAGGAAGTGGCGAAAGTATTTTAATAGCTACCGATGTCACAATTACGGCGCATGTAGGAGGCGGTTTAGCTGGAAGTGCTGGATATGGTGGACCTGGGGGTGCCAATATAATTAAACAAGGGCCAAAAGGACAGGACGGAAAAGACGGACAAGATGGAGGTCCAATAGAAGTTTTCTTTTTGGGTTCGCAGGCTGAATGGGAAGAAAAGTCTATCAATTCTGCAAATTTAATATTGTATATTTATTCTCAGGATTTGCCTACTAATGATGGTAAATACTGGCATTACGATGACGGAAAGAATATCGTAAAATGGTAAAAAAACAAGCACTTTATAGGTGCTTGTTTTTTTGTGTTTATTTACTCTCCTTTGAAAGGAAGAATTGCCATTATTCTTGCACGCTTGATTGCTGTTGCAAGCTCTCTTTGGTGCTTACTGCATGTACCAGTTTGGCGTCTTGGCAAAATTTTGCCATTTTCTGTGACATAGCGTCTAAGTTTTGCGCCATCTTTATAATCAATGACATTTGTTTTGTCAACGCAAAAAGCACATACTTTCTTTTTTGAAACAGGTCGTTTGAATTTTTTCTTATCAACTACAGATGTTTCTTCTTGTGCTTCTTGAGTTTTAACTTCTTGCTCTTTAACTTCTTCGCTCATAATAAACTCCTTTTAATTAAAATGGTAATGTGTCATCATCGACAGGTTCAAGTTCGGCAACTTCTTTTGTTTCTTTTGGTTTTTCCATTCCTTCACCTGATGAGTTTCTTGAATTTAAGAATTCAACATTGTCAGCAACAATTTCGGTTACATACCTTTTTGTGCCGTCTTGTGCATCATAGGTGCGTGTTTGAATTGAACCAGAAACTGCACATTTCGAACCTTTTTTCAAATATTTGTGGCAATTTTCTGCCTGACCACGCCAAACAATTATGTTCAAAAAGTCTGCTTCGCGTTCACCGTCTGCGTTTGAGTAATTTCTTGTCACAGCAAGTGAGAATCTGCAAACTGAAACGCCACTGTTTGTTGTTGCAAGTTCTGGGTCACGGGTTAGATTGCCTATCAAAAATACTTTGTTCATAATTTCTCCTTATTTTCTGACGAACATCTGTCTAACAATATGTTCTGTGATGTTCATAAGTTTGTTCATTTCATCAACAACCACAGGCTCTGCTTCAAATGTCATAAGGACATAGTAGCCTTCGTTTTTGAAGTTGATTGGATAAGCAAGCTTTTTCATACCAATTTTTTCAAGAGAAATGACTTTTCCACCCTTATCTTCAACCATCTTTTGAAATTTTGAGATGAGAGCTTCTTTTTGTTCATCATTTGCATCTTGTGAAATGATATACATAAGTTCATACTTCATACAAATACCTCCTTTTGGACTAAACGGCTTTGATTTATAAGTTAAAAATCAAAGCAAGGCAATATCAATTGCTCGAAGAAAACTATATCATATTAAAATTAAAAAATCAACAAAAAAATCTTGTCAATATCACAACTTGACAACTTTTTTATGTACTTTTATACTTGGAATATGAGATTAGACATTTTATTACAAAATTTTGATAGTGTTGATTCAAGGAGTAAGGCACAAGTTCTTATTCGTGCCGGCAAAGTTGTTGTCAATGGCAAAGTTGCATCAAAGTGTGGGCTTGAAGTTAGTGAAAGTGACGACATAAAAATCACAGAAGATACAATCTATGTTTCAAGGGCAGGCGAGAAACTTGAAGGTGCTTTTTTAGATTTTGGACTTTGTGCAAAAGATATGATTTTTTTGGATATCGGTGCATCAACAGGGGGATTTTGTGACTTTTTGCTAAGAGCAGGTGCAAAAAAAGTTTATGCTTTGGATGTTGGAACAAATCAATTAAATTCAAAAATTTTAAATGATAAAAAAGTCGTGGATATGTCGCAAACAGACATAAGAGAACTTGACCTAAGTTTAGTTAAAGACATTGATGCCTTTGTGTGTGACGTGTCTTTTATTTCGCTTAAAAACATTTCAGATGTTTTTGCAAAACTTTTAAACTTTTCAAAGTTTGGTGTAGTTCTTATAAAGCCACAATTTGAATGTGGAAAAGAAATAGCAAAAAAATTTGGTGGAGTCATAAAAGACGAAAAAGTCCACAAAATAGTGATAAATAGTGTAGTGCAAGATTTTACGTCAAAAGACATACGCGTCAAGAAGGTGACTAAGTCCAAAATTCAGGGTAAAGACGGCAATGTTGAGTTTTTGGCGTTAATTGAAAAAAACTAGACATAAAAAGTTTATTTGTGTTACACTAAAAAAAACGACAACGGAGAGCGAAAGATAAATGCTAAGTTATTATTATCTTATCATAACGGTGCTTGCACTCACACTGTGCCTTACATATTTTTTTTGTCGAAAATTATTGGCAAAAAAAATGTCACTGTGTTTAAAAATGACATCACTTGTTTTGGCACTTGTATTTTTCATAAGATATCTCTGGGGAAATGAAGCACTTCAAGGTGTGATTGCACTAAATACTTCTTTGTTTTCCAATCAGTTTTTTACTGTAATGAGCGCACTTAGTATGTGGTTTATGTACATAGCCTTGCTCATTGTCATTTTGTATCCGTTTTTTGATATAAAATATAGAAACTTCTTTGTTAAGTGGATTGTAACTCCAATAGTAATTTTAAATGTTATCACACTGAGTTTGACAATAAGTGGAGTGTGTGGAGCATCTATTAAGACGCAGTTTTCTGTTCGTGCACTATTAATGTGTATTGAACTTGCAATTTGCATATTTTATTGTTTTTATGTTTGGAGCGTGGACAAGTCACTTAAATGGACAAAAAGACAAGTTTTTGTATTTTTTGCAAGTTTGTTTGCAATGCTTGTCGCAACAATGCCAGCATATATGCCTGAACTTTTAATTGGTAGAATGAACGAGTCAATAATAGTTGACGATTTGACCATTTATCACAGAGTATTTTTATACTTTTCTATATTAATTCCACTTGTTATATACTTTTCACTTAGAAAAAACGACGACGAAACAAATCGCTATGCACTTTTGTTTTTGGCTATTGGTGGGCTTATTACATTCATGGCTGGGGCAAGGTTCGCTTCGTGGCTTGACCCTGCACAGTGGCCAATTCACCTTTGCAACACTGCGATGTATATCATTCCTATATGCTTGATTTTTAAGTGGGAAAAACTATTCTATTTCACATTTTTCATTAATGTGCTTGGAGCCTTTTTGGCTATGGCAATGCCAAACACTGTTGAAAACATAGCAAGTTATGCAACAATAAGATTTTGGAACAATCACTACATGGCGTTTTTTATGCCACTACTTATGGTTGCACTAAGAGTTTATCAAAGGCCAAAACTAAGACAGTTTATTTACTCGGCTGTTGCGTTCACAATTTACTTTGTACTTGTTGTGTTTTTGAACGCTTGGTTCACAGGACTTGGCAAAGATGTTGACTTTTTCTTCGTCAATACCGATTTCATTGCTGAAAAACTTGGGCAGTGGGCAGAAGATTTAAGAGATTTCAATACAACATTTTATATTGGAGGAGTGCAGTTTGTAATTTATCCGTTATATCAGTTTTTGTTTTGGCTTGTGTACATGTTTTTATCGGCGGCGATGTGGTTTTTGTATGAACAGTCATATAACTACTTTGACCTTATGATAGATATGTCAGCAAGGCGAAAAAAATATAAACTGGATATGCTCGCACTTGAAAGTAAACTTGGTGGAAAGGAGATAACAATGCCAATAGATGAAAAAAATTCAAACAAATTAATACTTCGCAATTTCACAAAAAGATATGGTAAGAGCGAAGTTTATGCAGTAAAAGATGTGAATCTAGAAGTTCATGGTGGCGAAATTTTTGGATTTTTGGGGCCAAATGGTGCAGGGAAAAGTACAATAATAAAAACTGTTGTTGGTATTCAGCCAATAACAAGTGGAGAAATTGAAGTGTGCGGATATGACGCAAAACTTCAATCAACCATGGCTAAAAAACAAATCGGCTTTGTTCCTGACCACTATGCACTTTATGAGAAGCTTACGGGAAGGGAATACATAAACTACATTGCTGACCTTTACGAAGTAAGCAAAGAAGATAGGGACGAACGAATAGAAAAGTACGTCAAACTTTTTGAACTTACCGGCGCGTTTGACAATCAAATAAAGACATACTCACACGGTATGAAACAAAAAATTGCTATTATGAGCGCACTTGTTCACAATCCAAAGGTATGGATACTAGATGAGCCGCTTACAGGACTTGATCCAAACAGCATATTTCAAGTCAAAGAGTGTATGAAAAATCATGCAAAAGCAGGTAATATAGTATTCTTTTCTAGCCACATCATAGATGTTGTTGAACGTATTTGCGATAGAATTGGAATAATTAAAAAAGGTCAACTTCAAGTAGTTAAAAAAGTGCAGGATATCACAGACAGCGGTGAGCCACTTGAAGACTTTTACATGAACATAATAAATAACAACGATGTCGAAGCAATCAAAGTTGACGCCGAAGAACTTAAAAAAGACAAACTTGAACTTGAAAAAGATAAGAAACACCAAAGAGAGTTTAAAAAACTTGAACGCGAACAAAAAAGACAGTTAAAAAAGTTTAAGCGCGAACAAAAAAAGAGCACAAAGGAGTAATATGAACGCATTAAAAACGCTTGTTTTCATGCAATTAAAAGACAAAGTGGATTTTGGATTTTTGAGAACCAAAAAAACTCTCATATCCAAAATTATTTTGACGCTACTTTCATTTATTGCCATAACAGTTGTTTATTATTTAGTTTTTTATGTGTGTAAACTTCTTCGCATATTTTCGCTGGTTGATGCAATTCCAACGAGTGTGATTGTTGTTGTATTTACCCTAATGGAGTTACTGAGCATAATTTCTTGTACATACTCGCTTATGAAAAACTTATATTTTGCTCGTGACAATCAAGTGCTTTTGACTTTTCCTGTTAGCGTTGATCAAATATTTTTTTCAAAACTCATAGTTTATTATATATATGAACTCATGCGCACAATATTTTTCATTTTTCCTATGTTTTTTGCGTTTGGGCTTATAAGTGGATATTCTATTGTGTTTTTCTTGTGGCTTTTGCCTTGTATGTTTATTATCGCACTGATTCCGGTGTCAATAGGCGCACTCTTTTCTATTGTTGCTATGCTTATTTCAATAATGCTTAAAAATTATTCTTTAATTAGATGGATTATTTTCTTGGCGCTTATTGGATTTGGAATTTATGCATTTTTGTATTTTGTGTCGCTTATTCCGGAAAATTTGGATATTGTTGGAAGTTGGGGAACAATATTTTGGGATATTCAGGACTTCTTAAACAATTTCACAACAACCATGTCACCATTTACATATCTAACAAAATTTGTGGTTGGTTCAACTGCCGGACTTGTGCACAGGTTATTTATTTTAAACACATTGTGGACATTTTTAATAATTGTTGCAGTTGTTGGAACTTGTCTTGGACTTAGTTATCTTATATGTAAACCACTATTTTTCAAAATGACAAGCACACCTTTTGAATACAGAAGAAAACTTATAAACAAAACTCCTAAAAACAAAATCTTGCGTGCCTTTTATAGCGTTGTTTACAAAGACGACCTTTTGATTTTCAGAACAAGTGATGAAGTTTATAGCCTTTTTGGAGTTGCTATTTGTATGCCGCTTGCAATTCTTCTTTTAAATACAATTTTTGCGGCGATGAGTACAAGACTTCTTGGCGACTATATGGCAATTTCTTTCAATCTTTTGATTATTTGCCTCTTTGCTATGGCGACAAATAACAAAGTTGCAAGCATATATTCTCGTGAAGCGCAGGCGGGATATTTGGTCAAGACAAGACCAAATGGGCACAATTCAAATTTGACGGCGAAACTTGTTACATATGCAGTTATAACAACAATATCAATTATTGCAGCGGTGTGCGTATTTGCTTCATTTAATGATTTAAGTGTTTTGAATATCATTTTATTTGGCATCAGTGCAGTTTTGATATATCTAATTCATATGTTTTGGAGTGCCGAGATGGATATAATGAATCCACAAAATATTCAGTATTCCACAACGGGTACTCATGTCAATAATCCAAACGAAACTAAATCAACAATAGCAATGGTGTTTTTGTCAGCAGTGTTTTTTGCAATTTCACTTTTCTTTTCGACAGAAGATATAGGCGTTGCGTGGATAAAAGTTGCGCTTATTGCACTTGCGATACTTGTTTATAGAATTTGGTCGTTTTATAGTAAAATTAAGTATTATTACGAGGAAAGAGGATGAAAAAGTCGATAATTATTCTTATTGGTGCTATATATGTGATGTCTATACTTATCATAGGCTTTTTTGGCATGAAAATGACTTCATACAATGAAACTATATATCCAGAGAGAATTGAAATTGAAGGCGTTGAAGGCGCTAGTATTGAAGAAACTTCTTTGAACATTCCAGGAACAGGAATATGCAAATATATAATAACTTACGAATTCAAAGATAATGCGCAAGAGCAAGAAAATGTTTTTTCACTTATATACAGAGTTTATCCGGATACAACATCAAACAGAGCAGTTAGTTTTAGTTATGACAAAAGCAACGCTCCAATTTCAAAAATTGATGAAAGAAACAATTTTTGGGTTACCGGTAGGGGCGGAGTTGTTATAAAAATCAGTGCTGTATCACGTCCTACAATTGAAGTGATGTTATATTTGGAAGTCATATAAAAAACTGCCGAAAAACGGCGTGATACTTTGTTTCTGCTATGCCAGTCTTTGGCAGTCATTTAGGTAAACTAAATTTCTAAAAAATAATTTGTTATACTAATAAAGATTATCACTATTAAAATAAAAATAAATAATTTAGATTGATATTTGATAAGCAAACTTTATTTTATTTGTTGTATATTTTTGCTTGATATTAAGCAAATTAATTTGTATAATATAAAAGATAATTAAATTTTAAGGAGTAATATGAAAAAATTTATTAGTTTTTTGAGTGCGGTCATGTGCGTCATCACTTTTGGTGTTGTTCTTACCGCATGCGGAGAAAAGCCTGTGAGTATTGAGGTCAAAGAGGGGACTTTAGACACAGAACTTTATGTTGGAGAAACTTTAAACTATGATAGTGTAGTTTTACTTGTTACTTACAACAATGATGAAGTAAAAGAAGTCGCTAAAAATGATGAAATGACTTTTTCCACCATTGATACATTAACCCCTGGTGACAAAACTCTTACAATTACTTATAAAAAATTAACTGTTGATGTCACAATTACAGTTATAGAGGAGCAACATGAACCGGTTATCACTTATGAAATAACCACTTTCTCCTTGCCAACATTTATAACTGATTTTGCAACAAATGCAGAGGCTTTCAATCTTAAACAAAATACATATAAAATAGGTGATGACAACGCGTTTGCGTTAAAGCCAATAATTGTCGGAAGAGAAATTGTTGATGGTGAAAGAGGTCAAATCACTTCACTAGAATATATTCCTTCCACATTCAAAGTTGAACAAAAAAGTGGTGAACAGTACACCGAACTTGTTGGTGATAATTTAACAAATGTTGTCACAATAGATGAAAGAAGTTATTCTTTTGATTTCAATGATGCTGCTGTTGGGAATACATACAAAATAACAGTTTCAGCAGACACAACAACTGGCGAAAAATCAATTAATTTTGAATTTGAAGTTGTTGATGGATACAACATTCAGTCAAAAGCAGAACTTTCTGTAATAGATAACAATGCAAACACACAAGACGAATGGGCAGAATTAAAACAAGCAAACAATGTTCCAGATGTCAATCCAAATGCTGTTGTTATTCATGGTTCATATGTGTTGACAGATGAAGATGTTCCAAGTGCTTACTATTATTACAAAGGTGATAATGACCTTGGTGATCGTTTTGACGAAGTTGTTGGAACACTTAGAAACTGGAAATCAATTTATAGTCACGACACACCAAGTGGCTCAACATATACAATTTATGGAAACTACAATACAATAGATGCAAGTGCAATTGCAATTACAAGATGTGACATAATATCCCAAAATACAAGTGATACTCAAACTAGCGGACACTCAGCATTATTTGGCTTTGGTGGAGATAATAATGATCATCCTACGACAATGCAAGGAGATGTTGTTGTCGATAGTTTAAATCTAGTCGGCAACGCAAATCGTAGTGAAGACGAATTGTTGGTCGGTGGACTTTTGATGCTTATTACAAACTCAAATGATACATTAATTAAAAACTGCGTAGCATCTACTTGGCTAACAAATATGGTGGCACATGCAAGCGCTGAAACTTGGGAAAATTCAACACATATTTTAGAGTGTAATTTCTCAGACAGTTTCTCAAATATGTTATATTTCTATGGAATTAAGAACAATTACATTGAAAATAGTAATTTGGTTGGTTCTGGTGGCCCACTATTCGCACTTACTCATGTTGATGCAAGCAAAGACACTTCAAGATGGTCAAATATGGAAGTTAAGAATTCTCATCTTGAAACGCATGTGACAGGAAGTGAAGCATGGTTTGTTTTGAACAAAGCAAATGAAACAGCAACATCATTGTTTGCTTTGGATAAAATTTTTAGTGGCACAAGTCAAGCACTTGTTGCAAAGGGTATGCTTCAAAATGCAAAATCATTCAAAGATGAAACTGAAACTGCAAACTTCATTGGCATGGTTATTGCTGACGGCGATCCTTTCTCTAACAGTATTCCACTTAAAGGCAAAATGACATTCAAAGATGCTGAAGGCAATGTTGAATATGTCTATGATATGGAAGATCCAAACTTTAAAGCACTTTCAGGTAGTATTCTTCCAACGATAGGGCAAATAGCACCAGATCAAGTTGCAAAACTTCCTTTCTTTAATGCTGGTGGAATAATCACAACACTTCAACTTGGTGCAGATTACAAACCTGAAGGGCTCAGTCAAGATTTATCTACACCTTTTGTTAAAGAAGATGGGTCAAATATTGCAGATGTCAAAAAGTTCTTTGAGAGTGATTATCTTGGACTTTACATAAACGGAATACCAACAATAGGCGCACTCGTTGAGTTTTATAATGTCGACAATCTATAAATAGTAAAAAAACTGCACACCATTAACTGGTGTGCAGTTTTTATGTAATGTGCTTAATTGTTTAGTTTTTTCTTTTTTCGTCCTTTAATTCCAAATATTATTGCAAGAATGGTTACACATGTTATGAGCGTTGAAATTGCAACAATTATTGACCAGTTTATACCAGGTATATGAAGATTAGATGTTTCGACATAATATCTTACCATTTCACCATTTTGGTCATAAAAGGCAATGTATGTGAAGTTTTGTTTTGTGTCAAGCACTTGAACAGGCGTGTCTTTATTTAAAACAATGTTTGTTTCTATAAAACTATCTGTATTTACATCATATGTGTAAATTTTTGTGTTGTCATTTTTTATTATAGCGTTGTCATCAAGTGTTCGTGGTGGAGAAACAACTGTGCTGTCGAGTGTGTGTGCTCTAAGGACATAGCCGACATCACTTTGCGTGGCATCAGCAACTATACCATAGACATAAACTCTATAAAACATCTCACTATTTTGCTTTGAAGTGTTATCGAGAGTAAGAATTGTGCCTACGTCAACCGATGTGACAAGTATTTCACTTTTTAAGTCTGCTTCACTATATATTGCCGTTGGTGTAAGCACTTTCACACTCACAATTTCATCAGCGAAAGTGACGTTAAGGGGGACAGAAATACCCAAACAAAGTGCAAAGCACAAAAATGTTGTTAATATAAATTTTTTCATATCAAATATTTTAACCTATTATGTAACTTTTTGCAAGGTTATTTGACGAAAGTATTATGAAATGTTAAAATCTATTTATTAGGAGTTGTTATGATTATTATTCAAAATGTCAAAGAAGAACAGGAAAAAAATAAACAAAATTTGCAAATAATAAAGGAGTGTCTTTGACATTCCAAAATTACAAAGTCAAAAGAGCGAACTTGAAAAGGAACAACAGGATCCAAGTATATTTGCTGATCAAGCAAAAAGCAAAAGGGTGGGGCAACAACTTAAAAATGTTACCTCTAAACTTGAAAATGTTACACATCTTGAAAAACAACTTGGTGAAATCGACACAATAATCGAACTTCTGGAACTTGAAGAAGATGAGAGTTTGGAAAAAGATTTGCAAAGCCGACTTGACGTTGTCAAGCAAGAACTTGAAGACTTTAAAATTGAAACTCTTCTTAGTGGTAAGTATGACGAACTTAATGCCATTGTCACTTTGCACTCAGGAGCAGGGGGAACTGAAGCACAGGACTGGACGCAAATGCTTTTTCGTATGTACACTATGTATGCTGAAAAGCGTGGTTATGATGTTAGCGTGCTTGATGAACTTCCAGGCGATGAGGCGGGAATTAAGAGCATAACATTTTTAGTGAGCGGTGAAAATGCTTATGGATATTTGAAATGTGAAAAAGGTGTGCATAGACTTGTAAGGATTTCACCTTTTGATGCTGGTGCAAGGCGTCACACGAGTTTTGCAAGTGTTGAAGTTATGCCGGAGATTGAAAGCACACCAGAAATCGAAATTAAGCCTGAAGATTTGAAAGTCGACACATACAGGTCAAGTGGTGCTGGTGGTCAGCATATAAACAAGACAGAAAGTGCAATAAGAATAACGCACATTCCTACTGGAATTGTGGTTAGTTGTCAGACAGAGCGAAGCCAGATTCAAAACCGTGAAACGGCTATGAAAATGCTATACAGCAAACTTGCAGAGAAAAAAGAAGAAGAAGAGATGGCTAAACTTTCACAAATAAAAGGTGAGATTAAAAAGATTGAGTGGGGAAGTCAAATCAGAAGTTATGTTTTTTGCCCTTACACACTTGTCAAAGATCACAGGACAGGGTATGAAACTTCAAACATTGAAGATGTTATGAACGGAAACATTCAACCTTTCATTAATGACTATTTAATTAAAAGTAATTAAGGTATTAATATGCAAATTTCAGAAGATATATTTAATAAGTTAAAACAAAAACAAAGTGTAAAAATACTCGCAATAGAATCAAGTTGTGACGAAACAAGTGTCGCAGTTGTTGAAAATGGAAGAAATGTACTTTCAAATGTTATTGCTTCGCAAATAGACATTCATACGCGTTTTGGTGGAGTCGTGCCAGAAATTGCGTCACGAAATCACATAACTGCAATTTCAAATGTGACTAGGCAGGCACTAAAAGATGCAAACTGCACACTTGATGACATTGACGCTATAGCGGTGACATATGGAGCAGGATTACTTGGCGCACTCTTGGTTGGAATAAGTTTTGCAAAAGGCCTTGCGTATATGTCGCATAAACCGTTAATAGCAGTCAGCCATATCAAAGGGCACATAGCAGCAAACTATGTTTCGCATACCGACCTTGTGCCACCTTTTGTGTGCTTGCTTGTCAGTGGTGGACATACTGCAATTTTGGACGTAACTGATTACACTCACACAAAACTCATAGGAACGACAATAGATGATGCAGTTGGCGAGGCTTTCGATAAGGTTGCAAGAGTGGTTGGACTTGGTTATCCAGGTGGGCCAAAAATAGATAAAATGGCAAAACTCGGTAAAAATAATATTGAATTTAGGCACAAATACACGCTTGAAAATTCATTTAATTTCAGTTTTAGTGGAATAAAAACTGCAGTTATTAACTATGTGCACAAACTTGAACAAAAAGGCGAAAAGTTGCCAGTTGAAGATATTGCAGCAAGTTTTCAAGAAGTGGTCACAGACGAACTTGCCAGCAAAGCAATTAAGGCAGCAAAGAGTTTAAAAAGAAATACGCTTGTAATTGCCGGAGGGGTTGGAGCGAATTCAAGACTTCAAGAAAAACTTAGCAAGATGTGCGAAAGTGAGGGTATTAAATTGTATTTTCCAAGTTTGAAACTTTGCACTGACAATGGAGCGATGATTGGCTCATATGCTTACTATCAACTTTTTGATGACAAACAAATTGCAGGGCTTGACCTAACCGCGAAATCAGTTGTTCCACTAAATTAGGAGGGTGTTATGAACATATTTAAAAAAATATATTGCAGGACATATCAGTTTGTTATGAGAGTGGCGATGCCATTTTTGCCATATCGTCAGCCAAAAATTTTGACGAATTATGCCGTTCTTGCTCAAACTTTGAAAAACTTAAACGCAGATAGTGTTTTGTGCGTTGCAGATAAGACAATAGTTTCGCTTGGACTTACGGCAGAACTTGAAGATGAATTAAAAAAAGAAAAAATAAAGTACACAATCTATGACGAAACTGTTCCAAATCCAACAACGGACAATGTAATAAAGGCACTTGAAGTTTATAACAAAAACTCGTGCAAAGCCATTGTTGCTATTGGCGGAGGTTCGGTTATGGACTGTGCAAAGGCAGTAGGGGCAAAGGTTGCAAGACCAAATAAACAACTTGGAAAAATGGAGGGTGTTTTGAAGGTCAGGAAAAAGACACCACCAATTTTTGCAATTCCAACCACCGCAGGCACAGGAAGTGAAACAACTATTGCAAGCGTAATCACAGATAGTCAGACAAGACACAAGTATGCAATAAACGATTTTGTTTTAATTCCTTCGTATGCTATTTTGGACGCAAACTTAACTTTGGGACTTCCACCAAAAGTCACCGCAACCACAGGTATGGACGCACTCACTCATGCGGTTGAAGCATATATTGGAAGAAGTACGACAAAAAAGACGCGCGGCTATGCGCTTAGTGCTATGAAACTCATATTCGACAATTTGCCAGTTGTTTATAGTGATGGAAAAAATCTTGAAGCAAGAAAAAATATGCTTAAAGCATCTTATCTTGCTGGACTTGCTTTCACTCAGTCATATGTTGGATATGTTCATGCAGTTGCACATTCGCTTGGTGGAAAATATAATGTTGCACATGGCGAAGCAAATGCCATTTTGCTCCCCGTTGTTTTGAAAAGATATGGTAATAAAATATATAAAAAACTTCAAAAAATATGTTTAAATCTCAATTTTTGCGACACAACACTATCAAGACAAGAGTGTGCAGAACTTTTCATTAAAAAAATTGAAGATTTGAATAAAAGTATGAACATAGCAACTGTTATTCCAGAAATTGTGCTTGAAGATGTTCCTTCTCTTGCCAAAACTGCCGACAAAGAAGCAAATCCACTTTATCCTGTTCCTGTGCTTTATAGTGCAAAACAACTTCAAATAATCTATTATCAGGTGATGAAATAAATAAAATTTAATTTGCAAATGAGGAGATATTATGAAAAAAATTATTTTTGTTGTCAATATGTTGCTTTTAATGGCGCTAATTGCTTTAGATGTTGTGTATATTGTTGAAAAGACATTACTAATAAAGGCTTTAACAAGTTCAATTTTTGTCATTATTGGAATAATAAATACAATTTTTGCTATAAAGAGCAAAGCAAATCTCAAATTCCCTATTATTATGCTTGTTGGACTTGTTCTTGCCATGCTCGGAGATATTTTGCTTGGTGTTGACTTTATTGTCGGTGCTGCACTGTTTGCGGCTGGTCATGTATTTTTCTTTATTTCATATTGTGCGTTGTCAAAATTTACATTCATAGACATCATCTATGGAGTAATAATATTTGTACCATCGGTACTATTTATGATTTTTGCGCCTATGTTTAATTATGGCGGAATTTTAATGGAAGTTGTGTGTGTCGTGTATGCAGTAATAATCTCTTTTATGGTGGGCAAGTCAATTTCACTTTTGGTTTCACGAAAAAATATGCTTTCTCTTTTGATTCTGATTGGAAGCGTAATGTTCTTTTTAAGTGATTTTATGCTACTTTTGGTTAGATTTGGTGATATTGCTATTGCTGACATATTGTGCTTGGTACTTTATTATCCAGCAGAATTTTTGCTTGCATTTTCAATATTTGTCCACTCATTAAAAAGTGCGAGTGATGTCGATGTAAAAGATGGTGAAAAAGTAGGTGAGCAATGAAAATAGTTTTGATCAATAGATTTTTGTTACTATTGTATTTTTTCTCTAATTATCAAATAAAATTTGGCGAAGCATCTGTTGAAGAAAAAACAGTGTTTCGCATAGTTTAAAAGCAATTAAAAATTAAAAAAAAATTTAAAATTAGAAAAAAGCAAGGGCTGATTTTTAGCCTTGCTTTTTTAGTCTATATTAATAATTTCGTACTCTCGACTTCCAAGTCCAAGTTCGCTTGCTCTCTCAACAATTCTTATTGCATGTTTTTCGTGCATACGGTTTACGAGTGATGTTTTTCCGCTGTCAGTTGAGTTTATTATTTGGTCATAGCAACACTGGTCAAGTGCGACAGGGTCAAGCGAAGCAAAAATTCCAATATCTTTCATCTCTGGCTCGTGGGGGTTACTGTCACAGTCACAGTCTATTGAAAGTCTGTTTGCAACATTGATGTATGCCAGATTTTGTGGTTTAAAGTGGTCAATAACACTTTCACATGCCTCTGCCATGCTTTCCAAAAAGGCATCTTGATTTTGTACATAGTCCCAAAGTTTGTCTGGCTCTGTGGTGTTTCCCCATGAGTGTATCCATGCTTTGCCGTTTCTTGATGCAACGCCTATGCTCATATTTTTCATGGCACCACCAAAGCCTGCCATTGCATGACCTTTGAAGTGCGATAGCATAAGCATACTGTCATATCTTGTTATGTGACTTCCTACATAATTTTTGCCTTTTAGGTGAGTGCCATTTTTGACTTGTAGTGCTATTTCGCCATCTTCGTCCATAAGGTCACAAGGTGCTATGTCATAAAAGCCGTGGTCTTTGATTGCTTGCCGGTGTTCATTAGTTTCAAAGCGCTTGCCACGATATGCAGTTCTGCACTCAACAATTGTGCCTCTGAGTTTGTCAATTAGTGGCTTTATTAAATTTGGATTTAAAAAGTTGTGTCCACCAGGTTCGCCAGTCGAAATTTTGACAGCCACTTTGCCTTTTAAGTTGGCTCCAAGTGCTTCATAAATTTTGATTAAGCCTTCACCTGTAATATCTTTTGTGAAATATACCTTGGATTTTTGCATTTTATCTCCTTTTACACAAAAACAATACCATTATTTTTGATTTTTGTAAAACACTTTAAATGTTTTGTTTGACAATAATGAAATATATAAACTACCATAGCAATATGGATAAATATATAAAAGACATTTTTAAAAATAAAAAGATGAACAAAACAAAACTTTTGGCGTTTGGTTTTGTTTTTTGTGATGGCAAATATGTATATTCAACAAAAATATTGTCAAACGCATTTCAATTAACTGTGTTCATTGATGGTGACGACGTGTCAACAAAATTAATAGATGTTGAAACAGGTGAGCTATACACACAACACACAAATGAAGATTTTTGCGGAAGTTATGTCGGTGATGTGAGAAAACAATATTGCCAAGTGTTGACACAAATTGCGAGTAGTTGTTTTGATGTTTGCGTGTTTAAAAGTAACTATGCACAGAAAATAATTGATTACATATTCAACCATTATAGCGACAACCTTGAATTTTTGTGGCCAAAGTTTTCTAACAACGCCATAGTCAGACGAAGCGACAATAAAAAATGGTATGTGCTTATGGTCAATATTGAGTTGAATAAACTTTCAACCATTTTTAAAAACAATGACAAAAAAGTTGATGTTCTTGTTTTGCGTTCAAGTCATGTAAAACAACTTATTGATAAAAAGACATATTTTGAAGCATATCATATGAACAAAAATAATTGGGTTAGTGTTCTCCTTGACAAAAGTTTAAATTTAGATGATGTATTTAAACTTATTGATGAAAGTTTTGATTTGGCAAAGAGATAGAAATTTTTTCAACAAGAGGTGTTGTCACTGGCACGCATAAGTCTGTTGAAAGATATTTTTTGTTGTCATCAGCAAATACCGTTGCAACATTGTTGTATCCAGAGAGGACAGAGCCCAAAAAGTTTGCTCCGCCTGAAATTCCGCAAGGTATTCCCATTTTGTTTAGTTTTTGAGCCATTGCTAAGGCATCATCATCTGTAATTGGTATTATTTTTTCAACAATGTCTTTGTTGTAAAGTGCCGGTATTAGTCCGTCAGAAAGGCCTTGAATTTTATGTTCGCCTTTACTGTAACCAAGCGTCAGTATTGAAGATGACGCAGGATCAATGGCAATTATATGCACGCCATGTTTTTTCAAATATCCACCAGCGCCTGAGAGTGTTCCACCTGTCCCAACACCGCTAACAAAAGCATCTGGAGTTGTTTTCTCTAAAATTTCTTTGCCTATATTTTCTTGTGCTAGTCGATTGTAGTCATTTTCAAACTGTCTACAATATTTAGCCCCATTTTTTTCGGCGTATTTCTTTGCACTTTCAAAGCAACTGTCAAAGTCATCACACAAAATAAGGTTTGCACCATATAGTTTAATTAGTTTTTTTCTTTCTTCGCTCATTGTATTTGGCATGAATATTGTTACTTTAATTTTTAATAGTGCACCAATGCTTGCAAGGCTTATGCCCATGTTACCGCTTGTGACTTCTACAATCTCATCGCCACATTTGGCGTTGATATTTTTTATCATTGACAAAGCGGCTCGATCTTTAACCGAACCCGATAGATTATACCACTCACACTTTGCATAAACATGAACAATATTTTCATTGTATGTGACATCTAGTTTTAATAGTGGGGTGTTGCCGATAAACTTACTAATTGATTCAAACTTATCCATTTCAAATTATGTTATGCACTTTTTCAAAATTTTGTCAAATATTTGCAATTGCTTGAAATAATATTGTTATTGTAATATAATAAAACAAAATGGAGGAACAAAATGGAAAAAATTTTGCAGGTTATAAGTCCAAAAAGTACTTGGCATAAAATTGATGAGCAAATGTACAAAACATATGGTCTAGACAAAAATCCACAGGCAAAAGTTGTCGTTGCGTTTGACCTTGATAAAACAATGCAGCCTGAAAAGACATTGACCATATTTGACTATGGTAAACAAACTTCACTTTATGCCGACCTTGACGAAGAATACAAAGAACTTCAATTAGATTTTGCTAAGCAAGAGGAGTATGGTGCTTTTCCTGAACATTGGGAAAAGGGAGATGGTGTATTTTATAGTGTGTTAAGACTTGTAAAGTCGCCAAGTTTACGCATGGTAGACATATTTTTTGATTATGATGGTAAAACTTATTGTGCACACACATATATTGATAAAGATATCAAAGATTTAAGTTTGAAAGCCGTTGCGAAAAATAACGCAGACATAGGGTATTTATTAAATGAAATCAAGAATATTGAAGCATAATTATGACATTTTGATGCAAAAACAAATTGAAAATCTTGATTTTCGACCAAAAATTTTACTTCATAGTTGTTGTGGACCATGCTCGTCAACTTGTATTGAAAGGCTAAAACAAAATTTTGATGTGACAGTTTTTTATTACAATCCAAACATTTACCCACAAAGTGAGTTTAACATTCGCCTTGAAAATCAAAAAAAAGTGGCGACATATTTTTCAAATGTAAAAATAATATCTCTAAACTACTGTGAAGATGAGTATTTGCAAGAAGTCAAAGGGTTAGAAAGCGAAAGAGAAGGCGGGAAAAGGTGTGAAAAGTGCTTTTATTTAAGACTGAAAAAAACTGCCCAGTACGCAAAAGATAATGGCTATGATTTTTTTGGAACAACTCTCACCGTAAGTTCGCATAAAGATGAACAAAAAATCAATGTAATAGGAGAGCAAATTTCCGCCGAAGTAGGAATACCTTTTTTGTATTCTGACTTTAAAAAACATGATGGATACAAGCGTAGCATTGAACTGTCCAAACAACTTGGGCTATATAGACAAAATTATTGTGGTTGCCGATTTTCATTAAGGAGAGATGTTTGAAATACGCTAAATATATAAAACCTAAAAAACAAAGAGATTGGATAGGAACAATATCATCTATAGTACTATTTTTGACCTTTTTAGTGCTTGCCTTTTTTGTTGTTGTGATGTTTTATTGCAATGTTGCTCTTGGTTACTATCCAATAAGTGGTACAAGTATGAGTCCTCTCATTAACGCAAGTGGTCGAAACACAGACTATGTATACGCAACATACGATGTGTCCGACATAACATATGGCGATGTAATAATTTTTCATCATCCAGACAACAGAGAAGAATCGGGCTATAAGCAAGTAATAAAGCGCGTCATTGCACTTGCTGGTGACAACGTTATGGTAAAACTTAACAGCACGCAAAATTATGCACTTTATATTCAATATCACGGCGAAGGCGATTTTGTTGAAGTTACAGAAAACTATGTCGCTGATAAGTCATCTTATTCTAAAATTTATAATGATTTTTATACAACAAATTTAGATAGCAAATTGTTTTTAGACGATGGCTATGGTAACAAATATCTTCACATAGAAGAAGGGCAGATTTTTTATGCTGGTGATAACAGAGCCAACTCAAGGGACTGTTTCGATTATGGCGCACAAGATGAGTCAAACATAGTTGCAGAAGTTAGGTATATTATATATGGTGGAACAAATAGAGTTTGGCAAGTTATTTTGCAATTGCTAGGAATTTACAAATGGAACTAGAAAAAATTGAACTACAAAATTTTCGCAACTATCAAAACGTTGCAATAACTTTTGATGATGGCTTAAACGTCATATGTGGTCAAAACGCACAGGGTAAGACAAATCTTTTGGAAGCCATCTATTTTTGTGTTGTTGGCAAAAGTTTTCGCGCATCACGTGAAAAAGAAGTCATTAACATGCAAAAAGATATTGCAAAAATCAAAGTTTATATTAAAAAAAATGTTGGAAAAAGCATAATTGAAATGTTATTTTCAAAAAAAGAGAAAAAAACAGTCAAGATTGATGGTATACCAATCAAGCGTTTAAGCCAACTTTTAGGCGAGTTTAATGGTGTATTTTTTTCGCCAGATGAACTTAAACTCATCAAAGACAGCCCAGAAGATAGACGCCGTTTTATGGACATTGATTTGTCTCAGACAACAAAACAATATATCTATCTTTTATCGCGATATAACGAAGTGCTTGCAAGCAGAAACAAACAACTTAAACAAAACTTAAAACTTGAAGATATGAAAAATATACTAAGTATTTGGGACGACCAACTTGCGACTTATGCACAAAAAATTAAGCGTTACAGACAAAACTTTGTTTTAAATTTGGCACCTTATGCGAAAAAAGCTCACTCATACATCACTGACGGAAAAGAGCAACTAGGGGTTGAGTATGTTTCAATAGAAGAAAATACGAAAGAAGAGATAATAAAAAAGCTTGAACAAAATATTGAAAAAGACTTGACACTTGGCTATACAACATACGGTGTGCATCGTGACGATATAAAAGTCACAGTCAACGGAATTGATGTGAGAACTTACGGCTCGCAAGGTCAACAGCGAACATGCGCACTTTCACTTAAACTTGCTGAACTTAACATCATTGAAGATATAACTCACACGCGGCCTGTACTTTTGCTTGACGATGTTTTAAGTGAACTTGACGAATCAAGAAAAAAGCGCCTTTTGGATTTTGTAAAAGGCACTCAAACTTTTATTACTTGCACCGAGTTTGATTATCCTGAAATAAAGTGCAGAAAGATAGTAATTGAAAATGGTGATGTGAAATAGACTGCCGAAAAACGGCGCAATACTTTGTTTCTGCCATGCCAGTCTTTGGCAGTCATTTAGGTCAAACTAAACATCTAAAAAAATATGTGTTATACAAAAAAACTATCCAATTGGAATTTTTGGGTAGTTTTTTTATACAATCTTGTTATTTTGTGTGTAACTTTTCAAACTCTTCTTTAGTGACATATTTATAGTACTCATAACTTTTGTATTTATCTAACATTTCTTGCATTGCTTTTTGTGAACGGTCACGAAGGTCATCATTCCTTTCGCGAACATTAAGTGTTAAATCAGGGTAAATTGGGTCGCAAATATACACGCTTATTTTTGGACGCTTTTTGACAATGCGTCTTAAACCTTTTGTTTTTCTAAAAACGATGATGTAAGGAATAACTGGGACATTGTTTTTTGATGCGAAGTGGAATGCACCACTTTTGAAAGGTCGAAGTTTGTTGTAGTATGGCCACATGCTACCTTCTGGAAAGACATGAACAAATCTATTTTTTTTAAGATATGTTGTTATTTGTCTATAAAAATTGATATGGGCCTTTGGGGTGTCGGGAAGTGGCATCACGCCAAACGCCGTCATAAGTTTTCCAACATATGGCACATCAAAATTTTCTTTTCTTGACACTATGTGTGAACGGCGAAAACGCTTGACGAAAGCTGTGGCGATCATAAAGTCAACATAGTGAACATGATTTGAAACAGTTATTGCTCCGCCTTTTACATTTTTTAGCTTTTTCTTACCATAAACTTTTATGCCTAGTCCGATTTTTCCATACAAAAAAAATATTGGACGAGCTATGAAATGATAAAAAACAAATTGGAATACACGATAAAACCAATTTTTTTGATATTTATAATTTTCATCAACAACAAGCTTGTTGTGTTTTTTTGTTATGTTCTCAACAACAATGCCGTCTGGAGAAGATGGCATTATGACTAACTTTTCTTTTGTAAAAATATTTTTTTGCATTGTAGTTTTAGTATACCAAATTTTGCGTCGTTGTCAAACGCTAGATTATATAAATGTTTGACTTATTAGGGCATATATATTAAAATATATCTATTCTAAAGGAGTAATTATGGGTTTGTTTAATTTTATTAAGAGACAATTACTTGAAGTCATTGAGTGGAAAGATAGTTCAAAAGACACAATTGTGTATCGTTTTCCATTGACTGATCGTGATGAGATAATGACTTCATCAACTTTGGTTGTTCGTGAAAGTCAAGTTGCAATATTTGTACATAAAGGTCAAGTCGCTGATGTTTTTACACCAGGTACATACAAACTTTCAACAGAGAATATACCATTTTTGACAAAGATATTATCACTTCCAACAGGATTTGAATCGCCAATAAAGGCAGAAGTGTATTTTGTAAACACAAAGCAATTTGTTGGTCAAAAGTGGGGCACGCAAAATCCAATTATGATGCGTGATAGTGAGTTTGGTACAATAAGGCTTCGTGGATTTGGAGTATATTCATTTAAAGTTAGTGACGCAAAACTTTTCATGCAAGAAGTTTTTGGAACAAGTGCAGTTTACAAAGTTGATGATGTTGCTTTGCAAATAAAGCCAATGTTAATTCAAGCTGTCACTGACGCAATCGCTGAAAGTAAAATTTCTGCAATTGACCTTGCTGCCAATTACAGAGAGTTTTCAAGCGAAATTTTGAAGATGAGCGAACCAGAATTTTCAAAATATGGACTTAAACTATGCAGTGTTGTCATTGAAAATCTTTCACTTCCAGAAGATGTTGAAAAGGCACTTGACGAAAGAACAAAACTTGGAGTTCTTGAAGACAAAATGGGGACATACACTCAGTATCAAGCTGCTCAGGCAATTCGTGATGCCGCACAAAATGAAAGTGGCGGAAATTTAGCAGGGCTTGGAGTTGGGCTTGGTGCTGGCACGACTATTGGCGGA
Organism: uncultured Clostridia bacterium; assembly: GCA_944384405.1. GTDB lineage: Bacteria > Bacillota > Clostridia > Christensenellales > UBA1242 > UBA5893. Next base: position 4,442 of record CALWTH010000017.1, on the reverse strand, counting down.
GTTTTTGCTAACAACATAACGACAGAGAACAAGCCAAAAGTCAAAACAGTCGTTTGTGAAAAGTGTGGGGCAAAGATGCGTGAAGATGCAAAGTTTTGTCCAGAATGTGGAACTGCTCAAGGCGTCGTTTGTCCAAAATGTGGCAAGCCAGTTTCAAAAAACGCAAAGTTTTGCCCTGAGTGTGGTGAAAATTTAAAAAAAGAAATTGTTTGTAAAAAGTGCGGAGCAAAAATAAAGAAAACTGCCAAATTTTGCCCTGAGTGCGGAACAAAAGTGGAATAAAACATTATGCAGATTGAAACAGTAGTCAAATCAACGCAAGACAAATGTGCTTCTTGTGGGGGACACCTTTATTTTTCTCCTGAAGACCAAGCGCTTAAATGTGAGTCTTGTGGCGGGCTTGAAAAAATCGAGTTTAATCACGACAACCAAAAACATAGGTATGAGATAAATAAAGAGAAAAGTGAAGAGCATAAAAAATACGCACAAGAAAACAAAGTTTTTAAGTGTGCATCTTGTGGGGCAAACGTTGTTTTGAACAAACTTGATGTTGCGACAAAGTGTCCTTATTGTGATAGTAGCACGATGGTGTCAGAAGATGTGGATATTGGCCTTAGGCCAGACTCAATCATTCCTTTTAAGTTCGGTACTAAAAAAGCGGCACTATTATATAAAGCAGGGCTAAAGAAGAAGTGGTTTTTGCCAAATGTATTTAAAAAAAGTCCGCCTATGGACGAAGTTAAAGGTGTGTATATTCCTTGTTTTAGTTTTGACGCACACTCACACACAGATTATTATGGTAGACTTGCAGTTAATCACACAAAGACTACGAGAGATGGTCACACAAAGACATACACGACATATTACAACATTGCAGGACAAAGAGAATTTGACCACCATGACATCTTGGTTGAAACAAGCACACATATTGACCAAATTGTCTTTAATGGAATAAAGCCATATAACCTTAAAGAACTTGTGGTGTATGACGATGCCTTCATTAGAGGTTACAGTTTGGAGCACTATGACCAAGCGCTCGAAAATTGCAAAAAAGTTGCAAACGCTATGATGGAGAGAGTCATCGAAAGTCAAATTTTGTCATCGTATTCATATTCATACGTTCAAAGTTATGACCAAAATGTCAAGTTTAGTGATGAAAAATATTCATATTACATAGTGCCAACATACAGTGTAAAATACAAATACAAAGGCAAAAGCTATTTGACATATATGAACGGTCAAACTGGCAAGGTTGGTGGTGGACTTCCAAGGTCGGCAGTAAAAATCACATTTTTTGTGCTGTTTATACTACTAGTTGTTGTTGGTATAATTGCACTGATTTATATTTTCGGGGAATAGGAGAATTTATGATACAGCCAAAGACATTATCTGGATTTATGGAACTTTTACCAAATCAGCAGATACAATTCAATCATTTTATTGATATAATACGAAAAACATACGAAAGGTATGGCTTTTTGCCAATAGACACTCCTGTCTTGGAATCAAGCGAAGTGCTTCTTGCAAAGGCTGGCGGGGAAACTGAAAAACAGATATACAGATTTTCAAAAGGTGACAATGATATTGCCATGCGTTTTGACTTAACTGTTCCACTTGCAAAGTATGTTGCCAAAAACTTGAATGAATTAAACTTTCCTTTCCAAAGGTATCAAATAGGCAAGGTGTATCGTGGAGAGCGTCCACAAAAGGGCAGATTTAGGGAATTTTATCAGTGCGACATTGACGTTATTGGCAGGGGTGCGCTTGACATAAAGTATGACGCCCTTGTTCCAAGTGTTGTTGCAAGTATATTCAAAGAGATGAACATAGGTGACTTCTGTATCAAAGTTAGCAATAGAAAATTGCTTTCTGGTTATTTGCAGTCGCTTGGACTTAATGAGATTGCGCAAGATGTACAAAGGCTTGTGGACAAGTACAAAAAAATAGGGAAAGATGTGTTTGTTTTGTCGTTAAAAGATTTGCACATAGATGATGCAAACATTGATAAAATATGCGCCTTTTTGACAATTGACGGCACAAAAAGTGAGAAAATTGCAAAACTTAAACAACTTGGAATAACAAATCAGACTTTTTGTGATGGTGTTAGTGAACTTGAAACAGTGATTAGCACAATGGCAGGCTTTGGCGTTGATGACAAATGCTATGACGTTGACTTAACTATTGTGCGTGGACTTGATTATTACACAAGCACAGTTTATGAAACGGTGCTTATTGGCCATGAAGATTTGGGCAGTGTGTGTGGTGGCGGAAGATACGACAATCTTGCATCATATTACACACATGAAACACTCCCTGGCGTTGGTATGTCAATTGGACTAACAAGACTATACTCACAATTAATTGAAGCGGGAATTATTGATGGTGGCAAGGGTGCAGTGTCAAAGGCGATTATCTTGCCTATGGGCGATACGCTTTCACAGTGCCTTGAACTTGCAAAAGTGCTAAGAGAAAACGATTTAAACTGTGAAGTGTATCTTCAAGATGTCAAGTTCAAACACAAAATTTCTTATGCGGGTAAGTCGGGCATAAAATATGCGATTTTAGTTGGCGAAGACGAAGTGAAAAACGGCGAATATGCCATTAAAGACCTTGAAAGCGGGACACAGACAAGCCTTACACAAAACCAACTTATTCAACTTTTACAAAAGTGATTGACAAAACTTTGCGTATATATTATATTTATATACGCGTGTGGTGGATATAGCGTAGTTGGCTAACGCGCCAGATTGTGGCTCTGGAGACCATGGGTTCAAGTCCCATTATTCACCCCATACATTTTCCGTCCAAAAGTGGGCGGATTTTTTAAAATTGACAAGTAATAATTTTTATGGTATTCTTTTTTACACAATAAGGATATTATATGAGTGACAATAAAAAATTACATTCCTTTTTAGTAAAAGAAATGTTAAAACTTAGTGAAACAATAGATAATTCCAAAAATGTTGAAGGGCGACTTTTAAATTATGAAAGACTTTTTAATTCATTTAAGCCGGAATACAAAGACTTGTTCAAAAAACTAGGCGAATTAAAGTCTCGTTGTAAATATGGCGGTGGAAAGGCCGACATTAAAAAGCAAGAACTTGAATTTTATAAGTCTAAAGAAACAAAAGAGATTTCTCTTAGATGTTTACATTTTGGCGTGGGACTTACCGTTGAACTTGAAGGCAATAAAATTTATAGGGTTGTTGACAAATTTAATTTGATAAATGAAGTTGAAAAGTCGCCAATTTCCAAGTCGAACATAGAAAAAAACAAATTACCAGATGCGGTTATTAACAACAAAAAAATAAAAGAAGTATGTCGTTTGTTAAGAGAAAGAAAAGTTGGCCATTACAATGAAGAAAAACTTTTAATGGATTTGATTCCTTATGTCAAAGAAGATGTTACCATAAAGCGCATATGTTTGCCATGTGCTGTTAGTATTGATTTGTTAGATGGCTCAAAGTGTAGAGTAAATGACCTTTATCAAGTAATAGACTTATACAATGAAGTGTATGTTGAGTACATGAATAGAACTGAACAAAATAAACATTTTGATAGAGAACAATGATAAATTTTTGATAATGGAAAATCACTTGTTATTAAGTGATTTTTTTTACTATTGAAATTTGTTTTTGCATATGTTATTCTTAAATAAAACCAGGAGTTATTATGGATAAGAAAGAAATGTATAACACAATGTCAATATATAAGCAAAGGCTTCATGAAATAGATGAAAATATAACCAACAATGAGTATAATATAGAGTCCGCAAAAGGTAAACTTACTGAATTATTTATAGAACGAGCAGGTCTTAAAAAACCCAGTTACTTAAAATATTTACTTATCACATTGGGGTTGGCAGTTTTGTCGTTCATAAATATACCTGTATTTGTTGCATCATTAGCACTTATGGTTGGAAACAGTGCGTACTACTTAATAAAACAAAAATACTACTATGACGACTACAAAGCAATAAATAATAAAATAAAAGATTCATGTACTGAGATCACATTTTTGATGCTAGAAAAAAATAGTCTTGAAAGCGAAAGAAAATTCGTTATAGATAACATTGAACTTTTCGAAGATTTTGTGTTTTGTAACAAGGTGCCAACAAGTGATCAAGAAGAAAAGATGCATGTTAGTAAGTCTTTGGCAAAAGCATATCAGCAAATTGACGAAGAAAAGACCATGTGAGTTAAAAATCACCACAATATGCTGATTTCAGTGTGTAGACAAATAAATCAGACTGCCGAAAAACAAGTGAGGCGAGGCTTTGGGGCAAAAACTGCACTCTCGGCATACTTTCGAAAAGTTTTTTCGAAAGTTGTGCTTGAAGTTTGTTTTTGCCCCTTTATACCGACCAAGCGAAAATGTACGCTTCGCTTTACATTTTGTCGGTACTTGCTTATAAGTTAATAATTATCAGTTAAATTTTTTAA
>CALWTH010000016.1 GCA_944384405.1 uncultured Clostridia bacterium | reverse complement strand
AGCGTAACAGGGCTTATGATTGTAGTTTCAGTTGCACTTGAACTTGATAAACAGCTTGAAGCTCAGATGCTCATGAGAAATTATAGAGGATTTTTGAAGTGAGATTGATTTTATTAGGCGCCCCAGGTAGTGGAAAAGGTACGCAGGCACAAAAAATTCAAAATGAGTTTGGTGTCTGTCATATCTCCACGGGCGAACTTATCAGGCAAAACATCAAAGACAAAACAAAAGTTGGAGCCATGGCAGAAGCTATCATCAACAAAGGTGACCTTGTGCCAGACGAAATTGTCATTGAAATGGTGAAAAACATACTCAGTGACGAAAAAGTCAAAAACAACTTTGTTTTGGACGGTTTTCCACGAACAGTTGCACAAGCCGAGGCGCTTGATAACATAACTCAAATTGATAAAGTTATTTTAATTGATACGGATACTCAGGAAACAAAAAAGAGGATGCTAAAACGAAAAATTTGTCCTCTTTGCAAAAAAACATTTAGCGACACTTTGGTGTGTCCAAACTGCAATGTTGCACTTAAAAAGCGTGATGACGACAATGAGCAAACAATACAAGAACGCTTTATGGTGTACGAAAAGCAGACAAAACCACTTGTGGAATACTACTTGAAAAAGAAATTGCTTTACAAAGTCGATGGTAACAAAGATATTGAACAAGTTTTTAAAGACATTAAGTGTATTTTAAATGAAGGTAAGGTATGATTTGTAAGACAAAGCAAGATATTGATGGAATGAGAAAGGCGAACATTGTTGTTCGTGATGCGCTAAACTATGCTGAAACATTGATAAAACCAGGACTTTCAACATATGAACTTGACAAACTTGTTGAAAAGTTTATAATAGAACATGGTGCTATTCCTTCTTTTAAAGGATTTGAAGGATATCCTGCAAGTATTTGCACTTCTATCAATGAGATGGTTGTGCATGGCATTCCTTCAAAAGATGTAATACTAAAAGAGGGTGACATCATAAGTGTTGACATCGGCACAATAGTTGATGGCTACAATGGTGACGCGGCTAGGACTTTTGCTGTTGGGAAAATTAGCCCAGAAAAGCAAAGGCTCATAGATGTCACAAAACAGTGCTTTTTTGAAGGCATAAAACATCTTAAAGTCGGTTCAAAACTTGGTGAACTTGGTCATGCAATTCAAGTTTACGCAGAGTCAAACGGCTATGGTGTTGTTCGTGAACTTGTTGGCCATGGAATTGGTCACAATATGCACGAAGAGCCAGAAGTTCCAAACTATGGCAGTCCAAAAAGTGGCATTGTTGTTAAAGAAAATATGTGTCTTGCAATTGAGCCTATGATAACCATGGGTCAGCGCTATGTTTACATGGCAGAAGACGGCTGGGGAATTTTCACACAAGATTACAGCCCAGCAGCTCATTATGAAAACACAGTTATCGTCACAAAAGACGGAGTGGAGATTTTATCATTATGAGTAGTGTTTCTGTTGGCGATTTAGTCAAAAGCACAAAAGGTAGAGATATCGATACTGTTTACATTGTGTATGCGGTTGACAATGACTATGCCTATTGTGTCAATGGCAAGACAAGGCTTTTATCAAAGCCCAAAAAGAAAAAGTCAAAACATTTGCTTTTACTTGGAGTAAAAGCAGAGGAACTTGAAAAAAAGTTCCAGTTGCACGAAAAAGTGCTTGATAGCGAAATAAAAAAGACAATTGATAATTTAAAAATAGTTTAGGAGTTTGTATGTCAAAGGAAGATGTGATAGAATTTGAAGGGGTTGTTGAGGAAGTTCTCCCAAACACCTTGTTCACAGTAAGGCTAGACAATGGCCACACAATCACTGCCCATATAAGTGGTAGACTAAGAATCAACTACATCAAAATCCTTGAAGGAGACAGGGTGAAAGTTGAGATGAGTCCATACGACTTAACAAAAGGCAGAATAACATATAGAATAAAATAAATTATGTTTAAATTATAAATTGAAAGGAGAGAGAAAATGAAAGTTAGACCATCAGTAAAACCAATGTGCGATAAGTGCAAGGTGATTAAACGTGAAGGAAAAGTTATGGTCATCTGCTCAAAAGACAAATCGCATAAACAAACACAAGGCTAAACTTGAATATTACGCATCATAGCCGCGGCAAGTATATGATGCGACAAAATATAAATCAATAAAAATTAAATTCGGAGGAAAATATGGCAAGAATCGCTGGTGTTGATTTACCCAGAGAAAAAAGAGTTGAGATAGGGCTCACTTATATTTATGGCATTGGCAGACACACCGCCAATGAAATTTTGTCTGCAACAAACATCAACCCTGACACACGTGTTAAGGATCTTGATGAAAACGATGTTGCAAAACTTCGTAACTATATTGAACACAATCTCACAGTTGAAGGTGACCTTAGAAAAGAGGTGTCACTCAACATTAAACGTTTAACAGAAATTGGCTCATACAGAGGCACAAGACACAGAAAAGGCCTTCCTGTTCGTGGTCAAAACACAAGGACAAACTGTCGTACAAGAAAAGGTCCAAGAAAAGTCGTAGGTGGCAGTTCCAAGAAAGGTAAACTATAAAAGGAGATAAAAAATGGCAACACAAACTACAGCAACAAAAACAACAAAGAAAAAAAGAGTTTCAAGAAACATAGATAAAGGTCAAGTCCATATCAAATCTTCTTTTAACAACACTATGGTTACATTCACTGACCTTCAAGGAAATGTTGTTTCTTGGGCAAGCTCAGGAAAATTAGGATTCAAAGGCTCAAAAAAGAGCACACCATTCGCAGCACAACAATGTGTTGAAGAGGCAGCAAAAGTCGCAAAGGAACAAGGCATTAAATCTGTTGAAGTGTATGTCAAAGGCCCAGGTAATGGACGTGAGGCAGCAATTCGTGCACTTAGTGCAGCAGAACTTAATGTTACATTAATCAAAGATGTTTCTCCAATCGCTCATAACGGTTGCAGACCACCAAAGATTAGAAGAATATAAAAGGAGTAAGTTATGGCTAAGATGATAGGTGCAGATTGCAAACAATGTCGTCGTGAAGGATGCAAGTTGTTCCTTAAAGGCGAAAGATGCACAACCAAGAAATGTGCTCTTGAAAGACGTCCAGTCGCTCCTGGCCAACATGGTGCAGGCAGGAAGAGAGTCACCGAATATGGTACACAGCTTCGTGAAAAGCAAAAAGTAAAGAGAGCATATGGAATACTTGAAAAACAGTTCCATAAGTACTATGAAGAAGCAGAAAGAATGAAGGGCGTTACCGGTGAAAATATGTTGTCACTCATCGAAAGAAGACTTGACAATGTTGTCTACCGTATGGGTATTGGTTCTTCAAGAAGTGAGTGCCGTCAAATAGTAAACCACGGACAAATCACAGTCAATGGAAAGACAGTCAACATTCCTTCATATCAAGTCAAAGTTGGTGACGTGATTGCAGTTAAAGAAAACAAAAAAGAACTTGATATGTTCAAACAACTTAAAGGTATGAAGATTGTTATGCCAAAGTGGCTTGAATTCAATAGTGACACACTTGAAGGCAAGGTGCTAGCACTTCCAACAAGAGAAGATATTGATCTCAACATCAAAGAACACCTCATTATTGAGTTGTATTCAAGATAGTAAATGGAGGATTTTGAATTTATGATGGAAATTGAAAAACCAAGAATTACGTGTGAAGAAACAGAAGGTGGCAGTTATGCAAGGTTCATAGTTGAGCCACTTGAAAGAGGATATGGCATAACGCTAGGTAACTGTATGCGAAGGACACTTCTTGGAGCTCTCCCAGGTGCAGCACCAATCGCTATCAGAATAAATGGTGTATTGCATGAATTTTCAACAGTTCACGGCATATCTGAAGATGTTGTGGACATCGTGCTAAACATAAAGTGTTTGGCAGTCAAAACAACAGACAAAAGCACAGACTTCACAACCACAATTCACCTTCGTCACAAAGGCACAGGCGAAATTACAGCGCGTGAGTTTGAGCCAAATGACCAAGTTGAAATACTTAATCCAGATCTTCACATCGCAACAGCAGATGATGATGCAGATTTCCAACTTGACGTCATCATTGGAAGAGGTCGTGGTTATGTTCCAAACACAATAAACAAAGAAAGAGTTGATGTTGTGGATTATATTGCAATTGATTCAATATATTCACCAGTCAAAAAAGTCAATTACAGTGTTGAACCAACTCGTGTTGGACAAAGTATTGACTATGACAAACTCACTTTGGAAGTTGAAACAAACGGCACAACAACTGCTCGTGAGATTGTAAGTTTGGCAGGCAAGATAATTCAAGAGCACATCGGACTTTTTGTTGACCTTTGTGAAGAAATGTCAGATATGAACATTTTAGTGTCAAAAGAAGAAGATAAACAAGTCAAAGTTCTTGAAATGCCAATTGAGGAGATGGATCTTTCCGTCAGATCATACAATTGCCTAAAAAGAGCAAACATAAACACCATAGATGATCTTATCAAAAAATCAAAGAGTGATATGTTAAAGGTAAGAAATCTTGGTTTGAAATCAATAGAAGAAGTCATTCAAAAACTTGCCACATATGGCTTAAGTTTAAGAAGTGACGAAGACTAAAAAGGAGATAAAAATGGCTAACGATAAATTAGGTAGACCAACAGATCAAAGATTGGCAGTGCTTAGAAATCAAGTGTCACATCTTTTCAAATATGGCAGAATTGAAACAACAGTAGCAAAAGCAAAAGCTGTTTCAAGTGAAGCTGAAAAGATTTTAACTCTTGCAATCAACTCATATGAAGACAATGCAAAGACTGAAAAGACAATTACCGAGAACGGAACAAAAGTAAAGAAAGAAGTTGTCAATGATGGTCCAAAGAAACTTGCAGCAAGACGCAAAATCATGGCATTTTTGTATGATTTGAAAGAAGAAAGACGCGAAAAAGAAGGTCTTGAAGCATATAGAGCAAGAACACAAGGTATAAATCATCCACTTGTTGAAAAAATATTCAACATCTACGCTCCAAAGTATGCAGAGCGTGCTAAAGAACTTGGAACAAAGGGTGGTTACACAAGAGTTATAAAGACAGGTGCTCGTCGTGGAGATGCAGCTGAACTTGCAATAGTTGAATTAGTTTAATCTTGGGTATTTATGAAGCATAAAAAATATTTATCAGATGATGAAATTATTGATATAAAAACAACTTTGTCACTAAGGCTTGACACAAATCAAGCCATGCTTGAAATGATTGAAAAAATTATCAACAAATCAAATATTGAACTTGAATATGCAACATATTCATCACCATATCTTGAAAAATTGTTTTTTCTTTTGATAAAAATTAATGACTTTAAAACATCAAAAATAATTAAAAAAAATAATAAATTATTACAGGTTAAAGACATTGATGTATTAAAAGACATAAAGAAAATATTTTTGGACAAATCATCAACTACCATGAAATTTTCTGTTTCTGATAGGCTACAAAAATTATTGTCTTTTGATGAAATCCTTAAAGATTATGGCGAAAATGTAGAGATTTCTAAATACGTGTTACATGTTTGTAAAAACATTAAATCATGTATTGAATCAGAAATGGCTTTAGATAATTTTTATAAAGATTATTTAAAAAAAGAGTACGAAATTGAAATTGATACCATTGATGAACTAAGCAAATATTCAGAGGTGGATAATGAAAGATAAGCAAGATGTAAATGCCTTAGTAAAAAAATTAAAAAAGATTGACGATGTTGTCAACGAAATAATGGAAACATTTTAAAAACATGCTACTTTTGGCATGTTTTTTTTGTGAAACAATATTTATTTATTTTATTTTGATTTTATTTTTATTTAGGTTATACTATAATAAATTTTGTATATACAAAAAAGGGGTAAAAAATAATGCATATTATTCCTAGAAAAACAAAAGTCAAAATTGAAATTATAAAAAATGTCACATTATCAGACATTATATTTGGCGCAATTGGCGTTGCCGGTGCACTTGGATTTTTCTTAAGCAATTTCGCAGGTGGACTTAACTATTGGATTGGAATAGCATGGTGCGCTATTATTATTTCGCTATTTTTTAAAATAAGTGATGATATGAGACTATATCAAACACTTGGCTATTTATTTAGATTTTTTGCACAAAAAAAGAAATATTCTTTTAATAAAGCAAAACATAATGCACCTATTGAAGAGATCATTCCTTTTTCTGGACTGTATCAAGACAGGTTTATTGATTTCAAGGAATATTATGCTCAGGTAATTGAAATTCAGCCTATTGTTTTTAGTCTTTTAAATGAGTATAAACGCAATATGGTCATAAATACTTTTGCTAATGCACTTAGAAGACTGACAAATGACCAAACGGCGACTTTGGTTAAATTAAACAAAGCAATGGTGCTTGATAATTACATATACAATGAAGATAGAAAATATGACAACCTTATGGAACTTCAATATGAAGGCGAAATAACAAAAAAAGAAGTTGAAGTTCGTGCAGGTATTTTTGAAGAGCGTGTCTCTCAAATGGAAAGACGCAATCGTGAAGAAAAAATATATAAAGATTATTTTTATCTTGTCGTTTATGACAAAGACAAAGAACTTTTGGAAAATACCGTAAATGGTATTATCACAACATTAATTCAAGCCATAACTCCAATAAATTCAAGACGTCTTGTTGGAAAAGATCTTTTGGTATTTTTAAAAGCAAACTATGGAAAAGAGTTTGATGAGCGTGAACTAGATGCTGTTTCTATGAACAAATATTTTGAATGGGTTGTTCCAAAAAAGATTAAATTTCAGGCATCAAAAGTGCTTTTGGACGGCAAACCATATCGTCAATTCGTTATATCAGACTACCCAATTCAAGTTCCAGATGCTTGGGGTTCGTCTTTTTATCTTCTTGACCGTACAAGGGTAGTGACAAAAATAAAACCACAAAAAAAGTATGAATCAGAAAAGGCAATAGATAAAGCCATAATGGAAATGGAAGCAAAATATGCTCGTAGCACTTCCACCAGTAGGCAAATTGAAAATGAAACGCACTTGCAGACATTAAGAGAACTTCTTGTGAGTTTAAAAAACAACAATGAACAACTTTATGATGTCAACACATTTATCATGTGTGAAGACCCAGCAAGAAAAGAAGTGCGTGCAATTTTAAGACAAGAGGGCTTTAAGTATAGCGAGATGTTTGGACGCCAAGTTGATGCTTTTGTCAGTAGCAACATATCTATGCGTGATAATGTTGAAGAATTTAAACGTGGTATTCCAACGACTTCACTCGCTGCAATTTTCCCATTCATTTCTGGGGCACTGCAAGATCCAAATGGATTTTATATCGGTGACAATGAATTCCCTGTTTTTGTTGACTTTTTCATGCGTAACCGTGAAAGGGTAAACTCAAATATGATGATTATAGGAAAGTCAGGTTCTGGTAAGTCATATGCGACAAAAACACTTCTTGCAAACTTTGCAGCAGACAATACAAAAGTGTTTATTCTTGACCCAGAAAACGAGTATACCAACCTAGCAATCAACCTAGACGGCAAAGTTATTGATGTTGGTTCATCTCAAATGGGAATAATTAATCCATTCCACGTTATGACAACACTTAAAGATGATACTTTGTCGCTCACAGCAGAACGTGATGAAAATGGCAATATAATTGATGAAGAATATGATTCAAGTGATACTTTCGCTCAGCATCTTCAATTTTTGGAGCAGTTTTTCAGAGTTATATTGGAAGGTATTGAATCAGACCCGTTTGAACTTTTGAACTCACTTATTGTTGACCTATACAAGAAAAAGGGCATAGATGGAACAAGTAACTTCACAACACTTCCTGTTGATGCATATCCAACTTTTGATGACCTTTATGATCTTGTGCTTGAAAGACTAAAAACAGAAAAAAACGACTATGTTTTGAACAACTTAAATGTTGTTGAAACATATGTCAAAAAATTCGCAAGGGGTGGTCGTAACAGTAAACTTTGGAACGGCCCAACAACTCTTGAAACAAAAGAAAACTTCATAACATTTAACTTTCAGTCACTTCTTGCAAGTAACAACCAAGTCATCGCTAATGCACAGATGCTTATTGTGTTTAAGTATTTAATGAATGAAATTATTAAGAATAAAGACTTTAATGCAAAATACAATGTTAACCGTAAAATCATAGTCGCAGTTGATGAAGCGCACATGTTCATCAACCCAAAATACCCAATAGCACTTGACTTTATGGCACAAATGGCAAAACGTATTCGTAAATACGGTGGTATGCAGATAGTCATTACTCAGAATATAAAAGACTTTGTTGGTTCACAAGAAATTGAAAGACAGTCAACTGCCGTTATTAACGCCAGCCAATATTCAATGATATTCTCACTCGCACCAAGCGATATGAATGACCTTGTTGAACTTTATAGAAAAAGTGGTGAAATTAACCAACAAGAACAAGATACAATCGTTACCGCGGGCGTTGGTCAAGCGTTCTTAATCACCAGCCCAATGAACAGAACAATGGTGCAAATTGTGGCTTATGATTATGTTAAAAAGTTATTTTCGTGATACGAAATCTTAATTTTTACAAATGTTTGGCATATACATATAGTGACATTTTGTAAAATATTCAACTATATATTGAAAAAAATAAAAATAGGTATTGAAATTAACAATGTGATTTGTTATAATATAGACAAACACGGAGGGGTTATATGTCAGAAATAAAAAAGCAAAAGCTTTCTGATTCTATCATTAAAGATTTCAAGGACTTTGCAAAAACAGGTGAGGATCCTATATTTTGGCTTGCAAAAGGCAAGAATTATACTATTGATGAAATAATTACAAGAATGCAATCTGCAAATATTTTAACAGTGGCAACACTTGGTGTAAAAACTCCTAGTGAGTGGCTTAAGTCACTTCCACCAAGGAAAGTGCGTGAATCAGTTGCTCCTATTACAAGGGAAGGTGGATATTCTTCATTTGCTTTGATTGAAAATGAGAGTGACTATGGAAAACTTCGCTATCCACTTGTTGCATCTTTTACTTCTCAAAAATTGCCATTTGCATCAAAAACTTTCCCAGCCTATTCATCTCTTGTTAAAAAAATCAAATCATCATATAAAGTCAAAGTTATTGAAAGAAAGGGCAATGGTCCACTTTTTGATTATAAAAAAAGCGGAAAATTAACCGCCAAATTAAAAAATGTGGGTTTGGGTGCACTCAATTTGTGTAGAAAAATTTTTAAAAAGCAAATTTTGAAGCCAAGTCCATCATATAAAGGTAAGATTGTTATAAACAATTCTTTGGAAATTGGGAATAATACAAGATACATATTTTCCGAACAAGAAAAATTTACAAGAATTATGTATGCGCTTACCTCTTTAACTTCAAAAGATATTGTCAAGAAAAACAAATTGAATTTAGACAAAAAGGTTATGGCTTTTGTTGACCTTTATGCTAATGTGCTTGTAAGCCGTGCAGTAAACTATGGTTCTGAAGCATCAAATCGTATGATGGAAGCAAGTCTTTCACTTCAAATGTGCAATACTCTTGCAGGGCTTAGTATTGATTCGCAAACGCTTAAACAGGCTAGTGACATTGCAATGAAAACCGCTTTGTATACAATTAACAAACTTGGTATTTCAATACAAGATGTAATGAATGCAATGCACAAAACAGGATACACATATCCAAGTTTTCCACAAACACTTGAAGAAGCACTTGTTCCAAAGAGAACTTTGGTTGATGAAGAAACTTTTGTAAATGACGCAAAACATATTTTGGGTATTGAACACAAAGTCCAATATGAAAATAATGACGTACTTAGAAACAAAAAAGTAGATGATGTCATATATGTAGAGCCAACAAAGGCAAAAGAAAAAGAAGCTCTTGACAATCCACCACCACCACCAGTTATTTATGCTGAGCCAATTAAGGATAACAATCAGAAAGAAGAAGAAAAAGAAGAAAAAGAAGAAGTCAAGGAAAAAGGCTTAAATAAAAACGAACTAGATGTTGAAGATTATGTTGCTTGGGCTGAAAATTATGGTAAAGTTAAAGATTTGCCACAACGCCAAGGTGTTAAGGAAAAAGATGTATATCTTACAAAAAAATCCGCTGAAAAATATATTGATAAAGTTGTTTTATCAGCAGTTAAAGGCAATATTGAAACAGATTTAAAAAAGATAGGTTCATCTGAAGATAGTTCAGTAGCAACCCAAAGGGCAAAGAGAAGATATAATTTCTTGGAACACCTCTACACATATTATGATAGAAATAAATCAGAAAATACTGAGGCTTTGCAAGACAATATTGATAAAGAATTTGAATCAAAACAATTAGGCGACAATATATATGCTCATTCTTATGCAAAGTCAATAGTTGATTTGAAACAAGATATTGTAAGTGACATTTTTGGCGACCAAGACAAAATACTCAAACCAGTAGGCAAAGAAATTGCAGCAGTTGTCAATGATCATACACAGGAAAAATACAAATCAAAACTTTCAGCATATGTTAAAGGTGCTTTGAAAAAATGTTTAAGAACAGTATTCAAAGAAATTGATAGCAACAACTTTGAACAAAAAAATTTGGCTGATCCAGATGCATCAAAAAATAATGCGTAAATTAAAAACTCGAAAAGTGAACACACTTTTCGAGTTTTTTTATTTTGCTTTATTGTTAGAGTGAAAAACATTACATATTTTATGAGAAACAAGATTTTCAATATCATCTTGTGCACTTTTGAAGTATGCTTTTGTGTCTACACTCTCTGGATTTTGTTTGAAGTATTTTCTTAGTGCTCTTGTGGTTGCCATTCTTATGTCTGTATCAACATTTATTTTGCATACATTAAATTTTGTGCATGCTTTTTCAAGCATATCTTCTGGAACACCTTTTGCATGATTTATTTTTCCGCCAAGGTTGTTTATGTCAATTATTGTTTGTTCATCAACACTTGATGCACCATGAAGCACAAAAGGGAAGTTTGGTACCAAATCTTGTATTTGCTTTAATATGTCAAAGGCGAGTTTTGGTTCTCCAGAAAACTTACTTATTCCGTGGCTTGTACCTATTGCGATTGCAAGTGAGTCAACTCCTGTCTGCTCCACAAATTGTTTTGCCTGCTTTGGTGAAGTGTAAATACTCTCTGTTCCGACATTTTCATCTTCTGTGCCAAGAAGTCTACCAAGTTCTCCTTCAACTTGCACACCATGACTGTGGGCTAGATCAGCGACTTTTTTGGTAAGGGCAACATTTTCTTCAAATTCAAGTGCACTTCCATCAATCATTACACTATCAAAGCCAAGTGTAATAGCCTTTTCGCAAATTTCATAGTCTTTGCCGTGGTCAAGGTGAAAAAACATTGGTATTGAATATGAGTTTTTGCTTGCTGTCATAAATCCTTTTACGTATTCATCGCCCATGTATTTCAGTGCACCGCTTGAAATTGCAACAATTACTGGAGAATTGTTTTTTTGTGCAGCACTTAATATCGCCTTTAAACTTTCTAAATTGCAAAAATTAAAAGCACCAAGTGCATATCCTTTTTTTAAGGCATCTTTGTAACAATCTATTAATTTCATAATTTTGTCTCCAATTAAATTATATATTTTTTTTTAATTTGCACAAATCATTTCTAATATTTTTTTGAAGCACATAAAATATAGCATGAAAAAATATGTTGTTCATTTGTGTATTTTTGTTTGTTTTGTCATGTTTTGTTTTGTCTACAAATACTCATATGGGTTGACGCAGCGAAGATATTTTTGTTCACAAATTGAATATTCATATTATGAAGTTGAAACTGATTATTATTCGGCAACGCTTAGATTTGGAGAAAGAGAAAGTTATTTTAGGCGAGATGGTGTTAGAACACAAAAAAAACAATACGGAGTAATTACTGTCAAACTTTTTGGAGATATTTCGTATGCAAAAAGTATAGCGGCAAGACTTAATGTCAATGATAATGTAAGTCTACTGATACTTGAACAAAATCCTTTTGACCAAAGTTTTATGTGTGACATTAAAAAAGTGTACAATAGTGATAGTATTATGATTTATATTGATAATATTGATTTTCAATATAACCAATTTATGTGTGTCAACAGAGATTTTTCCACTACATACGATAATGCAATTAAATTTGGCTTTGACAAATTAAAACCTTTCATTGACCAAAATATTGATATGGTTGAGTGTTATCTGACAATACAAAAATATGGCGAAACATATGTTTGGTATTTTTATGCTGTTGGGAAAACAGAAGTCAAGTTTGTATTATTTGATGATAAGTTAAATGTGCTTGCAATGTCTTGATTGTTTTTGGATTTTTTGCTAAAATATGCATTAGGAGAAAATCATGCAATCAACACAAAAACAAATTGAAAAAGCGTTTCTCGTTGGAGTTGCCTTTTCAAATAAAGATGATGTAAGTTATAGTTTGCTTGAACTAAAAAGCCTTTGCGAAACGGCTGGACTTGAAGTTGTCGGAGAGGATTGGCAATATGTTCGTCAAGTCACGCCTGCAACAGTCATTGGAAGCGGAAAACTTGAACAAATTAATGAAGAGATAAAATCAAACGGCACGACTGTCGTTGTTTTTGACTGTGAACTTAGTGGTTCACAAATACGAAACTTATCAGATTATTTTGATATCAAAGTGATTGATAGAATAACACTAATTTTGGATATTTTTGCACAACGTGCAATTTCAAATGAAGGTAAACTTCAAGTCAAACTTGCACAACTTAAATACAATCTTCCACGCCTTGCACAAATCACAGGCACAAGTGGTAGATTTGGAAGCGGTGGTGTTGGTATGCGTGGACCTGGTGAAACAAAACTTGAACTTGACAAAAGACTTGCAAGACTTGAAATTCAAAGACTGGAAAAAGACATTGAAAAAATAAAGAAAAACAGGGAAGTGCAAAAGCAGGTGAGAAATCAAAGCGGTATTTTTAAAGTTGCAATTGTCGGTTACACAAACGCAGGCAAAAGTACTCTTTTAAATCTCATCACAAAGGCAGGAATTTATGCTGATGACAAACTTTTTGCAACTCTTGACACCACCAGCAGAAAAGTTTATCTTGCACCAAATAAAAGCATTGTGCTCACTGATACTGTTGGATTTATTTCCAAATTGCCACACAACCTTATTGATGCTTTTAGTTCCACACTTGAAAGCGCAAAGGAAGCCGATCTTATTCTTCATGTTATTGATGCAAGCAATAGTGAATATTTGACTCAGATGCAAGTTGTTGACAGTGTGCTTGATGACCTTCACATAACTTGCCCAAGGCTTAGAGTTTACAATAAGTGCGACAAAGTAGTTACAAGACAGCATACTGACGGCGTCTATATCTCTGCAAAAAACAATATCGGAATAGATGACCTTAAACAAAAAATTTTGTCTTTTATGAAAGACGAGTAACACATTTTATTTAAAAACATATAGTGATATGAGCATATGAAAAAATAACCAAAGCACAAAAGATAAAAAGATTTAATTCTTTAAGTAAAATACATAAAAAGGAGAATACATATGAATCTTTTTGGCGGTTTTGGAAATTTTGGCCGTGGAGACAACAACTGCGTATGCAATTTAGTATGGCTTTTGTTCTTGCTCTCAATCTGTGGATGTGACACACAAGGTTTTGGCAATGACTGTGGTTCGCTCATACTAATACTCTTACTCTTGTCATGCTGTGGCTGTGGCACTACATGCGGTAACAACTAATAACTAATGATACATATGAAATCGCACTGAATTTGGTGAAAGTACCAAAATTGGTGCGATTTTTTTTGTAAACTTCTCACAATTCGACAAAACAAGTCAACATATTTTTGCCTCGCTTTCAAAAAATAATGGTGAACAAAAGGGCATGGCGTAATATTTTTTTGTTATTTCGTTGACAAAAAAAATGTTATAGTATACACTCTATTTGTTTAATTTAAAGTAGGAGCTTAATATATGAAAAAATCAATAAAAAAGGCATGTTCAATCGCATTACTTTTGACTTCAACAGTTGCACTTACTGGCGCAAATGCACTTGTTGTTGACAAACTTACAGATAATGTAAATGCACAAATTTTTGCTGAACCACAACAAACAAGCGGTCTTGTTACACTCAATATTCCATCACATAGAGATACAGCAGTTTTGGGAGAAGATTTTCCAATCCCAACACCAACTCTAAAGCAAGGCCTAAATCCTGTAACAGAGGGCGCTAATATAGAAATAGTTGTTAAAGATTCAATTGGAAGAGTAGTTGACCAAAAAGGTGGCAAATTCGTTGTTGACGGCATAGGTCAATACACAATAACATACAATGTTGCTTATGAAGGTAAAACATATTCAACATCAATAACAATTGAATCAAGCGTAAGTGAAAATTCAATTGAATTTGTTGAAAATACTATTCGCACTTTGCCAGGTGATGTTTATGCTAGTTATGACGGATCAATTTATATTCCTGAGGCAAAAGTTGTTTTTGCTGATAAGACATTACAACAAGAAGCTGATTTTGTAATTACAGTCACATCTCCAAGTCAAGAAAATGTTACATTTGATGAAGATGGACTTTTGGATCCAAATCATCAACTTAGACCAGGAACATATTCTGTTAAATACACTGCTTACAAAAAAGGCACAAATATTTATCTTAATAGCACAACAAAAGAATTTACAGTTTTGTCAGATAATGATTTCATAACAAAATATGGTTCACTTGACTACAAACTTTCTTTTGACTTCTCATCAACAGCACCAACAACGGCTGATATTGGTGAAGAACTTGTTTTGCCAGAAGCAATTGGTAGAATTGGTGACCAAGAAACTCCAATTTATTACACTGTTACAGCAAATGTTTATATTGGAGACAGACCATATGATGTAACTGATGAAACAATTTCAGTTAATGAAGACGGACGCTATGTGTTTACTGCACAAAAGAAGTACACAATTAATGATGTTGAGCAAACTGTTACAAATGGTAGATATCAATTTAATTATATCGTAAAAGACACACTCGGCAAAGATGCTGAACAAACAGGATTTGTTATAAGTGGAGTTAAAGATACTCAACGCCCAACAATTACACTTACAGATGGATATTCAATAGACTCTGCTTTAGAAGCAGTTGAAGATAAAAGCTATGAACTTCAAAATAACTTCTCAGGTGGGCAAAATATTGTTATTAAGGCGGCATATGCTGAAGACCTTTCTGATGATTTTGCTGACCTTAAGATTGAAAGATTTATAAGAACAAGCGATCAATCATCTTCACAAGTCGATGTTTATAGAGACGAAGATAGCGATGTTGAAAACGCCTTTACAAAAGATATCGTTTTCAATAAGGCTGACAATTATGTTCTTAAAGAAAATGAAATTGACGGCGGTACACTTAAAGATGGCACATATACTGTTTACTATCGTGCAACAGATAGCGCTGGCAATACAGAAACAATAAATTATAAATTTGTTGTTAGCAGAACTTTTGAATTTGAAAGCAAAACATCAGTTGAATTTCAAGACACATTCCCAGTTTCAATAAACAGGGGAGAAAGTGTGACATTCACAGCACCAGTTGCAACAAACGATGATGATGAAAGACTGCAAACTCTCATATATTACAAGTTTGACAATTCACAGGGAACAGGCAAAGATGCATGGACATTGCTTGAAGCAAATGAAGATGGAAAATATGTTGTCCCAACAGATGTTGAAGGTGCAAAGACATTGACAATTCGTGCAATGGCAATCTCAGATGCTCCAAAAACAGAACTTGAAACAGCAGTTGATAAAAGTTTTGTCATAACTGATTATAAAGGATTGAAATATGGCTTTGATGAAGTTTCAATTTCAATAAGAGATAATCAAGATAGTAAAGCTCCTGAAATAGTAAGTTTGGGAGATTTGAATCCACAATACACACAAAATGAAGATATTGTGTTGCCTTCAATAACAGTTAGTGATGATTTGGTTAATTACGTCAATTTGGATGTAAAAATATCACATGTTAGTGAAACTGACGGAGAAACACAACCTTTCTATGCTGAAATAAATCAAGTACCTTCATTGACAACAGAAGGTTACAAGATGTTTGATGGTCTTTCATTTTATGCTAATCTTGCAGGAAGATATGACATTGTTTATGAAATAACAGACGCAGCAAACAATAAGGTATGTGTATATCAAACAATTAATGTAGATGCAACAACAACATCAAGTCAGCCACACTTTGGTAATCTTCCAGAAAGTTTAAATGGCGGAAAGTTGGAACTTGGTGAATCATTAACTCTTCCAATTCCAGAACTTCCAGAGGGAGATTATGACTATACAGTTGGTGCTTATGGCGCAGTTGGTAGTCAAGTCAACAAAGAAACATTTACTCCAAAGACAGAAGGAACATACACAATAGTCTATTCACTTTATCACAAAGATACACCAAGTGTAATTGAAGATAAAAAAGAATTTACTGTTGAAGTCAGCGATACAACAGGTCCACAAGTTCTTGTTGAATGGAATCTTGAACCTTCATATGCAAAAGGAAGTAATGTTACAATACCAGTATTTACTGCAAACGATGTATCTGGAATCAACCTTAAAGATTCAACAATTGTTATAAAATCCAATTCTATAACAAGAACAATATATGGTAATGAAATTGCAGAAGAATTTACAAAAGGCGAAAATGGTAGACTTTATATGCCATTAGACTTCGATGAAATTTACACTGTTACCTATACTGTTTATGATAATTCAGATGCAAAAAATTCAACAGTTGTGACAAAAACAATAAGAGTTGGTGACCTTGTTTCTCCAACAGTCGTACTTCCAGATAATATGGTTCCAACAACTGTAAAAATTGATACTTCAATCAAATTTAATATCGCAGATCTTATCGAGCAAGGACTTAAAGTTACTGACACAAACGGTGCAGGAGAAAGCGTCGAATATGACCAAGACAAAATAATTGATAAGCTAAACATAACAGTACAAGGACCAAATGGTGCAGTTGAAAACACAAGTACTGATGAAGATGGCAATTTGATTGATGGTGAATTTGAATTCTTTATTGACGCAGCAGGAAGTTACACTGTTACGATAACTGTAGAAGACGACTCAGACAATGTAACAACAATACCAAGAACATTCACAGTTACTGAATCAGCAGTAACACCACTTTCTGACAATGAAATAATAACAATTGTTCTTATTTGCGTTGCAGTTCTCGTACTTGCTGGTGCAGTTGTTTATGCAATCATATCAAGCAAAAACACAAAGGCTTATAAGCAATAATAAAAATTAAAAAATAGCGATTTAAAGTCGCTATTTTTTTTTATTTATTTACATACAATTATTTTTGTGGTATAAATTTTTATATGAAAAAATTAGCAGATATATTTTCACAATTAACACACACGGATAAGGATTTTCCTTTGCTCATAGAAGTTTTAGATCAAAAATCTTCAACAGAAGACGAATTTTTTGCTATCATGGATATTGCAAAATATGTAAAAGACAATTATTTATATCATGGTAGCAATATTGAACAAAAAATTTTGAAATTGGATAAAGAGGTATTTGCATATCTTGAATCAAAGGTCAATAAGAAAAATGCAAAGCGTGATTGGAATGGAATGCTTTTTTATTTAGATAAGGTTGAACACTATTTCCCAATTTCAAAAGATGTCACAATATTTGATAGTGTTGAAGATTTTTATCTTTACAGTATGCTTTTTCCTAAAAAACATATAAAATTGTGTTTTGGTATTGAACATTGGTTTTTTTTAAAAAAAGGTGTTGCATATAGACATAAAGAAGATTTTAAAAACGCAATCCAAAATTTTGAATATTCAATAAAAAGCGCCCCTCTTTCAATGCCTCCATATGAAGAACTCATAGGTACTTATTTTGAAAATCATGACTATGACAGTGCGAAAGTTGTACTTGACAAATATTATATGTTCGCACGAACATTTTATCAACTTGGTATATTTTATTATTATAATGCTTTGTATTATTATCAAAAAGGCAACTATTTTGTTGCTCATGCATGCATATGGTATGCTCTTGGTTTTGATTTGTCACTGGCAATGCGAAATTCATTACTTGAAAAACTTAACGAGATAATTGGGAAACAAAACCTAGTTTTGGGTGCCTTTGGTGCTGTTTCAGGAGCAAAGGCGTTGCAGACCAACAATGTTCCCGTTTGGTTTTCAAAACAAATACTATTGGCAACTTTGGATATGTACAAATCAAGTTTTGTTTCAAGAATTCCAGAACTAAAACAGTTTAAAAAAAGCGTGAGAAGAAAACTTATGCTATACAAACTTTCAGCATATGTTGAGCAAATTGAAACAAATATGGATTCAAATCAATATATGTTTTTGTTGAATTTGCCTAGTATTTCACTAAAAATTGACAAAAATTGGCAACTGGTATATGAAAACAATGAAAATTTTGGCGTTGCTTTGGAACTTGAAAATTCAAATGACACATTGACTGTCAGTGTTTCAAAAACTATTAAAGACTTTGATGAACTTTACAAAGAAGAACTCGACAAAATATTGTCATCAGGTTGTGAGCTAAAAAATCAAAGGGATTTAACGACAATTAAAAATAAAAATATAAAAATTGCCGATGTTGTTCTTGGTCAAGATTTCAATATGAAAATTTTATATTTAAAATTTGGTGACTATTTATTGACATTAAGTTATGTATCAAAACAACAATTAAATAACGATAATTTGCTATTAACAATAGCAAATTCAATGAAATTTTATAACAATATTGATAAAATAACAAAAATGGGTAGATTTTTATAAATAAACAACTATATTTATGTTAAAAATGTTGAAATAACACAAAGTTATGGTACAATATACATATGAAAAATATAGTTATTTTAGGGTTGGATTATGAATATAATTTAAAGATAGGTAAATTGCTATCAGATAGCCTTGGTATGTTTTTTTTGGATTTTAAAGAGTATGTTGAATATAGTCTGTTTTCAACAAAAGATATGCTTGAAAAGTGTGGAGTAGAATATCTTGAAAAACAGCAAAAAAAGTGTTTAATTTCAGCATCTGAGTTTGAAAATACTATTTTGTGTATTCCTTATGGTTATTTTTTTGAGCAAGATGCCAATAAATTATTTGAATCAACCGAAAAATTCTATATTTATTTTTCAAAAAACAAATTGTCAAAAATTGAAGATGCCGATACACTTAAAGTTGATCTTATGGTGTTTTCTGACAGAGATTTGCAACTAAGTAATGCGTGCAATCATAAAATTTGTGTTGGAAATAAAAAACTTGAAACTGTGGAAGGCGAAATTATGAAAATATTAGAGGGAACTAAATGAATATAAACAATAAATGCATAAATCATCTCAGGTGTTTGTCTGCGGAAATGATAACAAATGCAAATAGTGGTCATCCTGGTGTGGCTTTAGGTAGCGCCACAATTTTTTATGCACTATTTAAAGACCATTATTTTTATGACATAAAAGACCACAATTTTATCGCTCGTGACCGTTTGGTTGCGTCAGCAGGTCATGTCAGTGCTCTGTATTATGCAACTGCATATATGTTTAATTTTGGGCTAAATGAAAATGATTTAAAAAGTTTTAGACAACTTGGTTCAATAACTCCTGGCCATCCAGAATATGGCACAACAAATTTTATTGAAGATTCAACAGGTCCACTTGGCCAAGGAGTTGCAAACGCTGTTGGAATTGCTATTGCTCAGTCAATGCTAGCCGAAAAGTTCAATGTTCAAAAGTATCCTGTTTTTGATAGTTACACGTATTGCTTTTTAGGTGATGGTTGCATGATGGAGGGAGTGGCAGAAGAGGCTATGAGCCTTGCCGGAACACTAAAATTAAACAAATTGATATTTTTGTATGATTACAACAATATGACCATTGATGGAAAAGCAGATATGGCAAACGCAGAAAATATCAAAAAGAAATTTAAGGCAATGCACTACAATGTCATCTATGTCAGAAATGGTAACAACTATCAAAGTGTTACAAGGGCGATTGCAAGGGCAAAAAAATGTCAAAATAAACCTACTATAATTATTTTCAAAACAATTATTGGCTATGGGGCAGTAGATGCTGGTAAAAATACGATTCATGGCAAGCCTTTAAGTGTGAGCGAACTAAATACATTAAAACAAAGTCTTGGTGTTAAAGATAGTTTCAGTTTACCAAAAGATGTTAAAGAGCATGCCCTTAAAACTATTCAAAAAAACAATACATTGCTTGAAAAGTGGAACAATATGTTTGCCGTTTACAAAACTGCTAATCCAGAACTATATAAACAACTTGTCGCTTTTATGGCAAATAGGCAAATTGATGTTCAAAAACTTATTAAAGAAGAAATAACGAGTCAAGACATAAGCGGTCGCGATGCAAATGAACTAGTGCTAAATGAAGTTGCTCAAAAATTACCTCGTTTTGTGGGTGGCTCTGCTGACCTTGTGGCAAGCACAAAGGCATATATTAATGGCGGTGGAGATTATAGCGCTTTAAATAGACGTGGAAAAAACATACACTATGGCGTAAGGGAGCATGCTATGGGTGCAATATCAAATGGGTTGTCACTTGTTTTAAATTCTCCTGTTTACTGTTCAACATTTTTGGCTTTTTCGAACTATATGATTCCAGCAATTAGAATGAGTGCTCTTATGAATTTGCCTGTATGGTATATATTCACGCATGACAGTTACAAGGTGGGCGAAGATGGACCAACTCATCAGTCGGTTGAACAACTTGGAACACTAAGACTGATTCCAAATTTGAATGTGTTTCGTCCTGCCTTTATTGAGGAAGTTTATGCGTGCTATGATATGGCACTTGAAACAAGTTGTCCTAGTGCGTTTGTAATTGCAAAACAGACATTAAAATCACAATCTGCTGATTATTCAAATATATTAAAAGGTGGCTATATTTTAAGTGGCGAGCAAGGCGAAGTTGAAATTTTGGCAACTGGTAGCGAAGTCGAACTTGCGCTTAAAGTCAAAGCGATGCTTGAAAGTCAAGATATTTCATGTGTTGTTGCAAGTTTTCCTTGTGTCGAACAGTTTGAAAAACAGCCAGCATCATATAAAGATGATGTTCTTTCAAGAGGCAAAGTGCTTGTGAGTTTGGAAGCATCAAATGACAATGTTTGGTATAAATATATAGGTAATCAAGGGTTAAGAATTGGTGTTTTCAAGTTTGGAAAGAGCGGTAAGCCATCACAACTTGATGAGTATTTTGAAATGACCGCATCAAGTGTTGTCAAAAAAATAAAAAATTTTTTGAAATAATTTGAATATATTTTCTTTTTGTGCATAAATTAATAGTGTAGGGAATGAAGCCCTACCGAGCAAAACGATCACAGCAAAAGTATCAGCGGCTGTGGTCGTTTTTGCTTTTTAATAAATTTTGATAAAATATTTTGCGTTTATGAAAGTATTTGGTATACTTAGGGTACTTGGAGGGAAGCTATGAAAATAGAAATTGTTGAAAGAAATTATGATGTCGGAGTAAGGCTTAGGACTCTTTTTGAAAAAAAGATTGAAAAACTTGACAGATATTTTCAAGATACAGCAACAGCACGCGTTGTGTGTGCAAGTGAAGGTAAAAGGTTTAAACTTGAACTTACAATAAAAAATAAAGGCAATATTTACAGAAGTGAAGCATATGGCGAAAATATGTATGAAAATATCGATGTTGTTTTGCCAAAAATTGAAAGACAAATATTAAAGTATTATCAAAAAAATCGTGATAAATTAAAAAAGACTGCTCTTGATGTTCCTACATTTGAATTTATTGAAGAAGCACCAAAGCCAGAAGAAAAATCGATTTATAAGCATAAGACATTTGAACTTGATCCAATCACTGTTGAAGATGCAAAAGAGTATCTTGAAAACTTGGAACATGATTTTTATGTGTTCCTTAACGCTGAAACAGGCAAAGTCAATGTGCTATACAATAGAAAAGATGGCGAACTTGGCTTGATTGAGTGCAATTATTAATATTAAATTGTTTAAAACATTTAAAAAAGTAAATACTCTCTTATAGAGAGTATTTTTTATGAAAAAAAGTTTATTTATTTTTATTTTATTGCAAATTTTTGTCTTGTGTGGGTGTGAAACTTCGGGCTATGCAAAAAGCGTTACTTTTGAAAATATATCAGGCAGTAGCACTACCACATCACAAGTCAAAGTTGTCTTTCAACAAGAAAAAGATTACGAAGGCAAATTTGCTGATATTCTTATAAAAAGTAGTGAAGATAACACAACTTTAAACTTTACTATAGAGATAGGTGATAGTTATACATTTACTTTACCAAGCCATGAAGAGAGTTATAGCCTTGCCAAACTAATTGCGGACTACAAACTTGAAAATACACATTTTGAAAATTATGAAAACTGTGTTTCAAAAACTTTTATAATAACTTCAAATAAAGACTGCACATTGACTTTTGTAGCCATAGCCAGCGAGAACGCTAATGGTGAGGCTTTGACAGACTTTTTTGAAATTTCAGACACTTATCATGTAGATATTACAAAAAGTTGATTAAAATGTTTGAAAAAAAACATAGAATATTGTAATATAAACATATGATTGATATTAAAAATTTGTATTTAAAATATATTCGTGAATATTATGCTCTATTTGATGTAAATTTGCACATCAAAAAAGGCGAAAGCGTTGCACTTGTTGGCGATGAGGGAAGTGGGAAGACAACACTGCTTCGTGTCCTTGCCAAACTTGAAAAATATGATAGTGGTGAAATATATGTTCGTGATATCAATTTGAATAAAGTTGATTTTAGGACAGATATTTCTCTTGGTTACATATCTATGACGCCAGTGTTTTTTGAGAAAAAAACTGTATATGAAAATTTGAAATATGTTTTAAAAACACGCAAAGTAAAGCCAAAAGAAATTGAAGAAAAAGTCAACACAGCAATAATTGATTTTTCGCTTGAAACATTAAGAAACAAAAAAGTAAATGAACTTTCGCTTTATGAAAAATATATCGTGAGTTTTGCAAGGCTATCTCTTAGAAATCTTGACATTGTGCTTATTGATGATATTTTTGAAAAACTTGATAGCGAACAAAAAACGTCCATCACTGCACTAATAAAAAAGATGTTTGTTGACACAAAAGTTACAACACTGATTGCAACAAGTGATGAAAGTTTGCTTAAAGGTGTTTGCAAACGCTTTGTTCATTTTGAAAACGGTTCAGTGGTTAATAAATAAAAATAAAAAATGCCTAACTAAGCATTTTTTACATACTCAATTCATTTGCAATGTTTTTAGGTTTACATTTTGAAAAGAAAACTTTGACAAATTGTTTAACGTTTTCAATGGTATTTATTCCTTGCTGTTTTTTAATTGCATCAGGAATTAAAAACATCAAACTCTTTTTTATTTTTGCATGTTGTTTTTTAATATAGTTTTTTACATCATCACTTAATTTATATCTATCATTGCAAATATTTATATTTTTTATTCTTGCAACCATAACTGCATATTCAAGTATGGACTCTGCAGTTCCTGGGGCAATCACACCATTTGAATGTTTTGGCAAAGGTTGTGCAAAGCCTGTTGATTTATCAACATATAATTGATGGCTACCATTGTTGTTTTTTACAGGTTCAAAGCCACAAACGAGAAGTGCACGTTCAATATCTTTATATTTATATGCTGCCATTATTTCTCCACCTCCACGAGTTCAACAATTTTACCTTTAAAATTTTGTTTGGTTTTTTCAAGTGAAGTTGGTTTTGTATTTTTTATATAATCAAAGTCAAGCATAGAGCAAAGCACATCTTTTGCCATTTTTCTTGCGTCTTCCATTCCTTCACCAAATGTCACAACTCCCATAAGGTCAGGAAAAGTGACGTTGATAAACTTAGGATCTGATTTGTCTTTTTCAAATATGGCAGGGAAACTATATTTCATATTCACTCCTTTATTTAATTATAAATACTGTTTATTGTTTTGTCAATATGTGCCAAAGCATACTTTTGTTAGACATTATTTTTGTTTGTTCGCTCTTTATAAATCATAGTTTTTTGCTTAAAATTTACATGGAGCAAAAAATGGAACAAAAAAATTTTGTGGACTTATGTGATAAGTTTATCAAGCACGTTAAAAAATATTCTCAAAAAGAAGAAAGACAATTAAAGTTAGAACAAGACGCTTGTTCTATGGGTATAATATCGACACAAAACTATGAGAAACTTAAACTTGTTCGTGAAAACAAAATTTGTACGCTAAACATTTTAGGATATTCATTTAAAAAATTGGCACTTAAATCATGCGAGTACGACAAATATGCAAAGCTTTTACATAGTGTTGAAAGTTATTTTTCATAAAAAGTAGTTTTTGCATCAAAATATATTTATGAAAATATTTGATGAACTTGATATGGACTTTAGATCACTTGGATTTTCTCAAAAAGAGATAGGTGACATAAGTTTGGGTATACTTGACATAAAAAAAGATAACAAACATTTTGATATAGGTAAATATAGAATATTATCTTGCCACAATCTTTACCTTCATCAAAATTATCAAAAGCAAGTTTTGGTTCAAATAAAAAAAATACTCAGAGAGTTTTTGAAATTTCATCACATAAAAAAACAAAGCACCATACTTGTGTGTGGACTTGGAAATGAAGACATAATCTCTGATAGTCTTGGGGTGGAGTCATGCAAAAAGATTTTGGCGACAAGAAATCTTAATTTCAGTTATAAAAAGCATAATGTTTGCTTAATATGTCCAAATGTTCAAGCGGTGACAGGCATTGAAACGCCACTCATTGTCAAGGGCATAGCGGACGTGATAAAGGCGGATATTATCATAATAATTGATAGTTTATTAACGCAAAACATAAAAAGGCTTGGTCATTGTTTTCAACTTTCAAGTATTGGTATGATTCCAGGTGGGGCAATGGGCGAGAGTATGGAAATTTCGCAAAAAACTATTGGTGTTCCTTGCATAAGTATTGGCGTACCACTACTTTTGGACATAAACAAACTTTCAAAAATAAATAAGAGTATAATAGTTGCGCCAAAAGATATAAAACATTATGTGTCAGTTTGTTCAACAATTATTAGTGATGCAATAAATAGTGTGATGTGTGCATCACTTTCACCAAAACAAATTTCGGAAACATTAAAGCCAATTTAGCATACGCTACTAATATGATTGGATTCATAGATAGTGGTGTTGGTGGATTGAATGTTATGTGCGAGTGTCAAAAACTTTTTGACGAGGACTTTATTTTTTTGTGTGACAATAAAAACGCACCTTATGGAAATAAAAAACACAAAGACCTTTTTAATATTGCTAAAAAAAATATTGAATATTTAATAAAGCACTACAATATAAAAGTTTGTGTAATTGGGTGCAACACAATAAGTTACACAGTGGGAGAAAAACTTCAAAACTATTTTAATATTCCTATTTTATTGACTAAAGTACCAGAAATTTTATTAAAAAAATCAGATAATAAAACGCTATTTTTTGGCACAAAAAATACAATAAAAAAAATACAACAAATCAACGAAAATAATAACGCAAAATATTTATATATAAAAAATTTACCTAAAAAAATAGATAATAACTTGAATAATGTAGAAAAAATAGAAAAAATATTAAAAAAATATTTATTAAATAAAAAATTCAGTGAAATCAAATCAATAATCCTTTGTTGCACACATTTTTACACCATAAAAAAAATAATTAAAAATATATTGCCAAATGTGCAAGTTGTTGACTACACAAAAGACATAGCACTACAAGTCAAAAAAAATGTTGAAGGTAAAATGTCATCATCTTTTCACATAGTACTTACAGATTACAACTATCCAAGATATGTTGAGTTAAAGGCTTATTATCGAAAACATTTGTTTGACAAATAAAGTTCAAAATATTATCATAAAAACATGATATGTTCATTATGTCCAAGACAGTGCAATGTTGACAGAAGTAAGTGCAAAGGCTTTTGCGGTATGGGCGAAAATGTCAAAATTGCAAAATATTGTCTTTTCAATTTTGAAGAACCTTTAATCAGTGGTAAAAATGGCAGTGGTGCCATATTTTTTTGTGGTTGTAGTTTAAAGTGTGTTTTTTGTCAAAATTATGATATATCATCGAAAGATACTGGCAAAGAAATTTCAATAAAAGAACTCGCTGACATTTTTAAACAATTAGAAGATATGGGGGCAGAGAATATTAATCTTGTCAACCCAACACACTATGCTTATCAAATCGTGGAGGCTTTGAAAATTTATAGACCAAATATTCCGATTGTGTACAACACTCATGGCTACGAGAAAATTGAAACACTTGAAAAACTTTTGCCATACATAGATGTGTTTTTGCCGGACTTTAAATACTTTGACAATAATTGTGCAAAAAAATATTCAAACTGCAAAGATTATGTTAGTGTAACACAAAGTGCGCTCAAATTTATGCGTGAAAACAAGTTCGATATTATTGAAAATGGCGTTATGAAACAGGGAATGATTGTACGCCATTTAATTATGCCACTTATGACTGAGCAAAGCATAGATATTTTGAAATGGATAAAATTTAATCTTCCTAATACTCTTGTCAGCCTTATGGCACAGTATGTGCCTTATGGTAGAGCAAATGAATTCAAAGAAATAAATAGGCGAATAACAAAAAGGGAATATCAAAAAGTTGTTGACGCATACATTGACTTAAACCTTTCGGGATATGTTCAAGAACGTGAAAGTGCTAGCACTTTGTTTATTCCAAAATGGGATTATTGAATTGCTCGTGCTAGTTCGTCGTATTCGCCAAGTATTTCAAAATATGCATATTTAACAACACTTGTGTAAGGTGTTTCGGTTGAAGAATAGTCGGCAAGTTCGTCCAAGATTACTTCAACACTTTCAAGACTAAGTTTAAGTTCAAGTATACTTGCGGTGAGTTGGCTATTAAAAAGCGCCGAAAAATTTGATTTTGTTCGTTTAAAATTGCTTGTGATATCACTCAAACTGACTTTTGCTTGAATGTCAGTCAAAAGTTCAGTGTCTATGCTCACAGATAGGTCATAAAGTTGTTTGTAAAGATTTTTAAAACATTGCACACTTTCCGTCAATATATTTTTTTCTTGACCTGTGCTTGTGGTTGAAATAGTGATTGCATCAAATGAAAGCGTGATTATGTCGCACGATGTGTCATTTTCTTGCAAGTTTTGTTGAACTTTTTTAGCATCTTCTTCATTTTCATAGCACGATGCAAGCACATAGAATTTGTCGCCTTGCCAAATATATCCAGCGCCACCTTGTCTTTTTGCAAGTGTGGCGTTTTCTGTTGCTAGAGTTTGTGTGTCAGTTTGATACAAGCAAATTGCATACAAATTGAAAGCACTTTGTTTGACTTCTCCGTCTTTGATAGCACTAAGTCCGCTTGTTGTTATTAAACTTGAAAAAAGTTCTGCAAAACTAAGGCAAAGCGCAAGGCAAAATACTGTCAAAAGTATTGTCAAAATTTTTGAAGAACGATACTTATTTTTATTTGTCATAAAATATTGAACTCCCTTAACATGTGAAATAACATATATTTAGTCACATTTTATTTTTATGTCAAAAAAAGACAACATATGCTCTATTTATTCATAAATAAAATTGCATACCATTTTTTGACAAAATAAAATAGAGTTAAGGAGAAGAAAATGAATTTGAAACCACTTTATGACAGGGTAGTTATTTTACCTCAAAAAAAAGAGGAGATATCAAGTAGTGGAATTATATTGCCACTAATAAAAGATGAAAAGTCAGATGTAGGGGTTGTAGTTTGCACTGGCGATGGACAAACTTTTGATGGTCAAAAAGTCGAGATGCAAGTCAAGCCAAATGACAAAGTTCTGTATTCAAAGTATGGGGCAGTGTCATATTCATCAGAAGACAAAACATATTTAATTTTGCGACAAGCCGACATTTTGGCAATAATAAAAGGAGAATAACATGGCAAAACAAATACTATTTGCAGAAGACGCGAGAAAAAAACTTGAAGCAGGTGTTAACAAAGTTTGTGACACAGTCAAAATAACACTAGGACCAAAGGGCAGAAATGTCGTGTTGGATAGAAATTACTCAACACCTTTAATTACAAATGATGGTGTAACAATTGCAAAAGAGATTGAACTTGGTGACAAGTTTGAAAATCTTGGTGCGTCAATAATAAAAGAAGTGTCGGTTAAGACAAATGACATTGCAGGAGATGGAACAACTACGGCATGTGTTCTTGCGCAGGGCATAGTTAAAGAAGGCTTAAAAAACTTTACTGCTGGCGCAAATCCTATTGCACTTAAAGACGGCATAAAAAAGGCAACTAAAGTTGTTGCTATGCATCTTGAAAAAATGTCTAAGAAAGTTGATACAGATGAGAATATTGAACACATAGCGTCAATTTCGGCAGGAGATAGTGAAGTAGGCAAACTTATATTAAGTGCAATAAAAAAGGTTGGAGAAGATGGGGTTGTCACTGTTGAAGAGGGCGAAGGTATGGAAACCGAGCTAAATGTTGTTGAAGGCATGCAGTTCGACAGGGGATATCTCTCGCCATATATGTGCACTGACATGGACAAAATGGAAGCTAATCTTGACCACCCATACATTCTTGTGACCGACAAAAAAATTTCATCAATAAATGACATTTTGCCAATAATGGAAAAACTTGTACAAACAGGTGAAAAACTTTTTATTATCTGTGATGACATTGAAAGTGAAATTTTGGCAACACTTGTTGTTAACAAGTTAAGGGGAGTTTTTCACACAGTTGTTGTTAAAGCACCAAACTATGGTGACCAAAGAAAAGAAGTACTTTCAGACATATGTACTCTTTGTGGAGCAACGCTTTGCACAAGCGAAACAGCGATGGAGTTATCAAAACTTGATATTTCTGACCTTGGAAGAGCAAAGAGTGTTAAAGTCACAAAAGACAATTTCACAATAATCGCATCAGATGCAAATAGTCAAAATATAAAAAGCAAAATAGAAAGCCTTAAAGCACAGCGTGATAGTGCCAAATCAGAGTATGACCGTGAAAAAATAGAAAAGCGTCTTGCTAAACTTTCAGGTGGTGTTGCTGTGATTAAAGTTGGCAGTATGACAGAAGTGGAAATGAAAGAAAAAAAACTTCGAATAGAAGATGCACTTTCAGCCACAAAAGCAGGTATGCGTGAAGGCATAGTTGCAGGTGGTGGAACAGCACTTATCAAATGTCAAGATGCGTTAAAACATTTTATTGACACACTTAAAGGTGATGAAAAGACAGGTGCGTTGATTATATATAATGTGCTTAGTTTGCCATTGAAGCAGATAATAAAAAATTGTGGTAAAGAGTATGGCGTAATCGTCAATGAAGTCATGTTAAAAGGTGACGAAATAGGTTATGATGCTCAAAACGACGAAATAGTCAATATGTTTGATAGCGGAATAATTGATCCACTTCTTGTTACAAAGACAGCACTTCAAAGTGCAAGTAGTGTGGCAAGAACGCTGCTCACCACAGAGGCACTTGTGACGGAATGTGACAATCAAAAAGTTGATAGTAATAAAAATATATGATAATATACATATATGAAAATTACATCAGCAACGTTTAAAATAAGTGTCAGTTCACTAAAAAACATATTAATTGACAAAAATGAGTTTGCTTTTGTTGGCAGGAGTAATGTTGGCAAAAGCAGTTTAATAAACTCACTTTTGTGCCAAAAACTAGCACGCACATCAACCACGCCGGGAAGAACAAGACTCATCAATTATTTTGAAATAAACAAGAGTTTTTATTTTGTTGACCTTCCAGGATATGGCTTTCACAGTGCTGGCAAGCAAAATGAAAAATTATGGGCACAACTAATAGAAGGGTATCTTAATTTTTCTAAAAACTTAAAGCGTGTTTTTATGCTTGTTGATATAAGGCATAGTCCCACCCAAGATGATAAGCAAATGCTTATGTATTTGTCATATACGGGCAAGCCTTTCACCATTATTGCAACGAAGGCAGACAAGATTGCAAAAAGCAAGGTTAATTCTTATATAAAAAAAATTGCCGATGATTTTTGTATCACATCGGCATCAATCCTTCCATATTCGAGTCAAACAAAAGTGGGTAGGGAAGAAATATTAAATATAATTGAAAGCAGTTTATAAACTAAGACCATCATCTTGTTCTTTTTGCTTTTTAAGGTCGTCCAAATAGTTTGAGTAATTGAGAATTTCCACTTTATTTGGGTGAGAGGTTGTTGCAACCTCTTTACCATCATAGCAGTATTGTATTTTTTCAATATCTTCTTGAGTGTAAGTACTAGGGCTGTCATTTGCTAATCCATAATACATTATGCTTCTATTTTTATCTTCTTCATTATAAAGGTCTTTAAATCCAAGTGTGTGCATAAGTTCATGTTTGACAATTGTCGTCAAAACAGACTGTGTATATTCAGCATCCCAAAACCAATCAGCGTAAGAATCTTCAATTTTTATTTCAATAGGATAAAGTATTTCAGCAGTACGATTGCTATATTTAAATGTGGTGTTTCCTGCTGTAGTTGGAGAAGAATCAGTAATAGTGTCAACAACTTCAAAACTGATGTGTTTAACATTGCTTTTAACATTAAAATCATCGGCGTCAAAAATTGTATAGTTTATATTTTCACTTATGTTGTCAAGGCAGTTAATACCTTCAACTATATACTCTTTTGTTTTTTTATCCATATCGCCTAAAACAACTGGAATAGGATTTTCATCAATTGGTAGTCTAATAATGTCGCCACGATTTGTTTTCAAAAAATCATTTTCATATTTTTCAAATTTTGAATTGTCAACTTCTGGATTTAAAAGCATATCTGTAAGTTTAACAGCGGCGATAGGCATGCCAACAAGAGTGCCAATTGCTGCCGTAGGAGCAGCGATAGAAATCAATACCTTCTTTAATCCCATAATCTAAACCTCACATATTAAATTTATATAATAATACTACATTAAATAATGAAAAAAGTCAATATACAGTTAATGTAAAAATTTTTAAAAAAACTGAAAAAAGTTATTGACAATGGTATGGAAGGTGTGGTAATATCAAGACGTTATCTACCCCAAGGGGTAGGTATGAACCATGAAAACTGAATAGAAAGTAACAGAAAAGGTTAATTGCTAGAATATAGATAACTAAACGTCAAAAACCAAAGAA